>NZ_JBVJKN010000015.1:0-27910 GCF_055585225.1 Streptomyces sp. NPDC053673
CGTCGCCTTGGTAGGCCATCACCCCACCAACAAGCTGATAGGCCGCGGGCTCATCCTTCACCGCCGGAGCTTTCCACCACCGACCATGCGGTCAGTAGTCATATCCGGTATTAGACCCCGTTTCCAGGGCTTGTCCCAGAGTGAAGGGCAGATTGCCCACGTGTTACTCACCCGTTCGCCACTAATCCACCCCGAAGGGCTTCATCGTTCGACTTGCATGTGTTAAGCACGCCGCCAGCGTTCGTCCTGAGCCAGGATCAAACTCTCCGTGAATGTTTTCCCGACTGTGCTTAATGAAAAGCTGCGGGTCAGACACCACGAGAGCGGTGCGACCAGGAGGAATAGTCCCGGTCGCACACAGCGTCCTCGCTGTGTATTGCCACCCCGCAAGCGGGATGGACTTTCAAAGGAACCTCATCTCCGTGATGGAGACGGGGTATCAACATATCTGGCGTTGATTTTTGGCACGCTGTTGAGTTCTCAAGGAACGGACGCTTCCTTCGTACTCACCCTCTCGGGCTTTCCTCCGGGCGCTTCCCTTCGGTGTTTCCAACCTTACCAGATTCTTTTCCGTTCCGTTTCCGGTTCGGATTTCGTTTCCGGTGGCCGTTGGAGGGCCTTTTGCCTTTCGGCGTGTTCACTACGTTAGACCATTTCCCGGGCGACTCATAATCGAGCCGATCGGGTACTGAATTTCGGCATGCCGAAACCGCACCCGGTTGGGGTTGTCGTAGGTAGTGGATGGCCGCTTCGGGGGCTGTAGAACAGCAGTCCCTGTTCAAGCGGCTCGGGCTACGTTAGGCGTCTGACTAGGCAGAGTCAAGTTGACCTGCGGCGTGGCGAGTGAGCCCGATATGGACTCACCGTGGGATCGTCCGTGATCCAGTAGCGCCAGGGGTGGTCGGCTCCGTCTCCGCCCACTCCCGTACGGGGTCCATTTCGTACCTGGTCAGGGGTGGGAGGCGTACCCGCGAGGATGCGCAGCGGGGCGTCGGGGCCGGCGCGGACGTCGGCGCCGTCGAGGGTGCGGTCGATGTCGAGGGCCGTGGCGAGGCGGGCCGGGCCTTTGGCCAGTTCCTTGTCGTTCCGGGCTGAAATCCGACGTTTGAAGGCGAGCTCCTTGCCCACGCGGATCTCACCCGCGCGCAGCAGGACACCGCTGGCCATGCCCTCGGGGCCGCACACCAGATTGAGGCAGTGCCACATGCCGTAGGTGACTCACCAAGCATGTATGTCGTTACCAAGGCAACGACAAGCAGGAGATATGCAGTGCGAGCGATCATCTACGCCAGGCTCAGCCCCACCCCGAGGGGCGAAGAGTCCAAGGGCGGGAACCTGACACAACAGGTCGAGCTGAGTCAGGCGCTGTGCGACCGGAACGGCTGGTCCGTCGTAGCCGTGATCGTCGAGAAGGACACGTCAGCCTCGACCAAGCGGGGAGCCAAGCGAAGCGACGAGTGGGAGCGCGTCAAGGCTCTGGTGGAGGACGGCAAGGCAGACGCCATCGTGTCTCGCCACTTCGACCGCATGTACCGCACTCCCTGGGATCTTGAGGACCTGGTGGACCTGGCCGAGTCGACCGGCGTCACGCTGGCCGCCGCACAGGCTCAGGGAGTGCTCGACCTGTCCACCCCGTCCGGCCGTCTTGCTGCTCGCATCGGCGCTGTGGTGGCTCGCAACGAGACCGAGATGCGAGTAGAGCGGCAGGTACTCGGACACCAGCGCCGTAGAGAGTCGGGCAGGCCCTTCTGGAGTACTCGCCCGTTCGGCTTCGAGCGCGATGGCAGGCACCGTGAGGCAGAGGCAGAAGCCCTACGGCAGGCGTACCGGGATGTCCTGACCGGTGTCTCCCTCTGGTCCATCGCAAAGGACTGGAACGCCCGTGGACTGCTCTCGCCGCACGGCAAGGAGTGGCGCAGCTCGAACCTTCGGGGTGTCCTCTTGAAGCCGAGGAACGCGGGAATCCAGACGTACTCGCAGTGGGTCGAGAAACCGGACGGGAAGCGGGTGCGGCTGACTGAGGAGACCGGTGCGGGCAACTGGGAGACGATCGTCTCCGAGGGCATGTTCCGGGCACTGGTCCGCTACCTGAGCGATCCCGAGCGCAACACGGGCGGCGGCGGCAAGCGCAAGGCCTTGTTGTCCGGCGTCGTCCGCTGTTCGAAGTGTCAGGCCCTCGCCACTCAGGGGTGGAGCAAGAAGAACGCGGCAGGCGAGCGGTACCGCATCTACACCTGTTCAGGTGGCCGGTGCATCACCTGCCCGGCAGATGCTCTTGATTCCTTCGTGGTCCGGAAGGTCATCGACAAGGCCGAGGAGTGGAACGCGGCACCGGCCACGGACAACGGAGACGAGGAGCGAGAGGCCGAACTGCTGGCCGAGGAGACTGCCGCGACCGAGAGGCGCACCGCCCTGGCGGAGATGTTCGCTGTAGGAGACATCGACGGGTCGACCCTGCGGACGGGCATCGGCAGATGTGACGCCGACCTGACCAAGATCCGGGCCGAGCTGGCAGACCTGGCAGCGAAGCGGGTGCGCGTCGATCTGGGCGACATCGAGTACCTGTGGGAGGAACTGGACTACGAGGACCCCGACCGCATCGACTACGTGCGGACCGTCGTCACGCAGGTCTGCGAGCGAGTCGAGCTGATGCCGCGCGGTCGAGGGGTCCGAAGCTTCAAGGCCGAGCACTGCCGGATCACGTTCCGGAACCCCTGAGATCCGATCGAGGAGGGCCGAGCCGGGTGCCGGCGCTTAGTGAGCACGGGCCCTGTCTGACGCGAGTAGGACGGAGCCCATCGTCATACCCGGCGAGGAAGAACCGGACATCCCCCAGAGCCTCTGTGCGCCCCTCTCGCCCCCAGTTCATGCAACAACGTGCATGAGTCACGTCCGTGCATGGACGGCCGCAAGCGGCGCCCGTACGGTCCTCTCAGGCGGCCCGACCGGGCCGACAAGTCAAGGGGGTTCCGCATGGCACGCGAAGAACTGACTCGGCTCACCGGCAACGGCAACGGCACGTGTGGAGAGGACGACTGCCCGAACGTCTACCGCACCACCTCCGGCTCCATCGTGGTTCAGGGCGACGTGTCCGACGCCTTCACTCCCCCGCAGGGGGAAGGGCTCGTGGAGATCCCCGAGAGCGTTCTTCGGGAGGCCGTTCGTGCTCTTGGATGGTGACGAGTGGCGGGCGATGCTCCGAGGCTTCCAGTCGGAGGCGTGGCGGCTGGAGACCCTGCCCGAGTACCTCGTACCGCAGGAGGCGGAAGAACTCGAAGCCTTCCGCGCAGGCAAGCGCGTCGACCCGGACACCTACTCGTCGGCGTACACGGAGGACCTGAGGCGGTTGCGCGGTGAGGGGAGGAGCAAGGGTCGAGTGCACGTCCTGACTCGACCGCTCTCCGAGTACCTGCGCTTCGAGTTCTCTCGGTACTACGCACCGCACGTGCTCGCCGGGGAGGACATCCGCATCCTTGACGTGACCGAGCGCGAGAACCCGTTGCCGGATGTCGGGGACTTCTGGATGTTCGACCGCTCGACGGTCGTCCTGATGCACTACGAGGGCGACGGCACGCAGATCAGCCGGGAACTGCACGAGGGTGACCCTGCGCCGTTTATCGAGTGGCAGCGCATCGCTGTTGCCGAGTCGGTTCCCTTCCTTGAGTACGCGGAGCGCGTGAAGGAGTGACGTTCGAAGCTGAGCAGCTTGGCGAGTCTGGTACCGAACTCGCCTCTCTGCTTCGGGACTTGCGCAAGCGAGCCGGCCTCTCTGGGGACCGGCTCGCAGCGCGCTGCAACATGTCCCAGTCGAAGGTGTCTCGTATCGAGAACGGCCGGACACGGCCGTCCCTGGTCGATGTCGAGCAGATCTTGCGAGCGCTGGACGCTCCGCCGGAACTGGTTGCCGAGGTCTCCGCCCTCGCCAGGATGGCGAACACTGAGTGGCGGAACCTCCGAGAACTTCGGCGCAAGGGGCTCGGTACGAGACAGGCCGAGCTGAAGTCGCTCGAAGCGTCCTCTACGCACATGCGCTACTTCCTGCTCTCGATGGTTACCGGACTGCTCGCAACCCCGGAGTACGTACGGGCGAGCCTGGCCCACTCGACGGCCGACACGAGCAAGGCGGTAGCGGGGAAGCTGGGACGGCAAGCCGTCCTCTACGACGCCTCGAAGCGGTTCACGTTCGTTCTGACCGAGCAGGCGGTTCGCTGGCCGGTCGTCTCCCCACTGGCGCTGGCGGAGCAGATGGACCGGCTGGCGTCCCTGTCCTACCTCCCAAACGTTCACATCGGGGTGATCCCCGTAGGGGCACCCACGCCCCGAACCCCTCTGAGTACCTTCACCGTCTACGACGCCGCGTTGGTCACCATCGAGACGACGGCGGGAAGTCTCGTACTCCGCGACGGCCGAGATGTTCAGGCGTACGTGAAGGAGTTCGCCGGGTACGAGGAACACGCCCTCTTCGGCGAAGACCTTCGGGCACGGCTCGCCGAGTGGTCCGCCGCTTGCCGTGCATGACTTCAGTCGACTACGCGACTGAAGCGCCATCCCGTGCGCACCCCGGAGGATCATCCTTCGGCAGGCGAACAGTCGGGAGGTCGCACGGATGAGCACACCCAGGACGACGATGGCAGGGCCGGTGAACCTGACCCTTCCGGAGGGAGACCCGAACCCCGTCGCGGGATGTCGGCAGTGCCTCGGCGTCGCCGTGACCCGAGCCAACGCCCGATCGGTCGGCGACTACTCGAAGGCGACGGACGCGAACGTCGTGCTCCGCACGCACCTCCGGGAAGACCACGGGGCCGAGTGATGTCGCGCGCGGTCCTGCGGTTCGTGACGCACCGAATCGCGCAGCATCCGGACACGGACGTCACCTATGAGGCTGAGTGCCTGCACTGCAAGTGGAAGGCGGAGCCGTCGACGGACAGTGCGGCGGTCGACGTCGAGTGCATGAGTCACACGGGTCTGAGTAACCATCGCGGCTTCCGGCGGATGTGTACGTCGTTCGCCATGGTGGTGCGGGCCGAGCCGGACAGACCCCCGGCGCACTGAGGGACGGCGAGCAAGACAAAACCAGAGACTGGCACCTGCCGACTTCCCCCGTGGTCGGCAGGGGTCAGCATCGTTGCGGCCGTCAGACAGTGTTGTACCCCCTACGTACGACAACGGCCCCCAGCGTAGAGCCGAGGGCCTGTCTGAACTGCTGTGCGCCTGTCTCAGGCGCTCTCTCCCAGGTGCCGGTACAGCGTGGCTCGGGAGACTCCGAGGGCCTTGGCGATGGCGCTGACGCTCTCGCCCTTCGCCTTCCTGGCACGGGCCACGGTCAGTACATCCTCGTCCACCACGGACGGACGTCCGCCGGTCCGGCCCTGTGCCTTGGCCGCTTCCAGACCGGCCCGCGTGCGGTCCTTGATGAGCGACCGTTCGAACTCCGCCATGGCCGCGATGATCTGGAAGAACAGGCGGCCGTCGGCCGACGTGGTGTCGACAGAGGAGAGCGCACCATCGAGCACGCGGAAACCTATGCCGCGCTCGCGCAGGCCGTCGACGATGGACACGAGGTCGATGAGCGACCGGCCGAGCCGGTCAAGCTTCCACACACACAGGACGTCGCCCGGTCGGGCGTAGTCCAGTACGGCCGTCAGTTCCGGCCGGTCGGTGTTCTTCCCGCTGGCCTTGTCCTCGAAGATGCGGGCGCACCCTGCGGCCGTCAGTGCGTCGCGCTGCAACTGCGCCTCCTGGTCGTCGGTGGAGACGCGGGCGTAGCCGATGAGCTGGCCAGTGATCGTGTTCGTCGCCATGGCACGGACTGTCACAGAACTCATCTCAAAAGATCAAGTCCGAGACGGAAGTTTCGAGACGGGTTTTGAACAGGGCTGCGCCCCCGTGAGGGGCGCTCTGCCTGTCGTCTCACAAACCTTGGTTTTCGAGACGGCCCTACTCGGTCACGCTGCGCCATGCTCGACGGCCAGCGGCGCAGGAGTGAGGCAACGGCAAGGGGGTGGGGTGTGACCCCCTGAAGGGTGCTTGCTCAACCGCCATGTCTTAGCAGCCAAGATTCCGCCACGGTTTCAGGGTCCGTCCACCCTGTCCGCAGACTGCCACGGCGGGAGCGTATGACCTGGTCACAGCCTTGCCCTCTCCTTACTGGCAGCGGCGGAAGGCTGCAAGGAACGGGCCCTTACGGCCGTGATTGTGGGGCGCGGCAGCGCCCCCCTTGGTCTTGCCGGCTTGCTCCTGTCGGCCCCTTCCGGGGCCGCACTGTCGTTGCCCGCTTGCGACTGTGGCGGCCGGTAGGCCGCCCCCTGCCGCTTCTCTCTTCGCCGGTGAGGCTTGGCAATGTCGGCCCCCAAGGGGCCGCCCTGCTGCTGACCGCTTCCGCCTGTGCCGGCCTACCGGCCGCCCGTCCGCTACTGCTTGCAAGCGTTGCCGATCGCTTACCAAGAAGATTAAGAAGGGCGGCACATCACCTCAGGTCACAGCCCTGCGCTTACAGGTGTCGCATGTCGTTGGCTACCTGATCGGCACGCCTCGCGTGTCGCGGTGATGCCTGATCGACACGTCCCGCATGTGAGCTACGGCTGGAACCTCTTGGCCTTGCGTATGCCGTGCTCATCGCAGGTTGCGTCCCCGATGCCCTTCTGGAAGTGGATCATCGGGAGTACGAGGCACCGGCGGTTGGACTCCGCCTCGATGAAGCCCCACCCCTTGGCCTTGCGCACGTGGTTGTTCAAGGCGTTGTTGCTCAGCACCTTGCCGTCCTTGGCGGCGAGAATCTTGTTCAGCTCATCCGGCGGGAACTCAGCATGCCCGATCTGGTTCGCCCATCCCATGGCTGCGTACTCGACGCGGTGGGCGTAGTCGAAGCGCGGGTCGCGCGCCCGCCGCTTGTACTGCTCCTGAGACACAGCGGCGAAGTCGCCTTCGAACTGAAACGGGATACGTCCCACTGCTGGCAGTCCCTTCCTGTGAGGCGCACACGGGTGCGCCAGTGACCCCCGCCGGATGGCGGGACATGTGCCTCCATTTCGTTGCGGGGGTGGACCGTGCACGGATGGCGCGGTCTCTCTTCACAGGTGGACGCCCAAGCCTTCGGGCTTGGACTCGGTCTCCTGCGGTCGGGGGCGACGGCGGCGACCTGGCCGAGGGATCTTACACGCAGGAGGGAGGACCCCGTTCAGGGAGCCCTCCCGTGTGGTGCTGCTCGAAGCGCTCAGCCTGAGACATCCTCAAGCGGAAGGTGGTCTCGGAAGTACTGCGACTCCAGCCACTCCTCCTTGACGAAAAGTGGACGTGTAAGGCGCGCATTCCCGACCCGCTGCGAACGCAGAAGAAGTCCGAGATCGGTCAGGGAAAGCGACTCGTCAGGGGTGTAAAGAATCCAGTTCCCATGCTCCGCAGCGTGGTCCAGCAGAAACTGATGGCCCTGCACTGGATCGCTCCCTGCCAACGGGAAGCCGGCCAGGAAGACCTGCGGACCGGTGACTGCATCCAGCGCGACGCATGCGAGCTTGCCCGCGTCGTAGAACGCCTTCACCCCGTCCGGGAAGTCTTCCTGCCCGTACGGACCACCGACCCGTGCCAGAGGCCCAGAGACCAGCAGTGCGTCGGCGACCTCGGCTGGAGACATCCCGAACTGCAGCGGCCCCACGCCTTCTCCGGATCGCAGCTCCCAGCGCTCCCGCTCCGCATCTGCGCTCATCCACCCACCCCTACGTCTGACCGGCCCAGATCTGTGTCTGTTGCTTTGGTTCGCATGCACCAGGCAGGGACAAGATCCCAACTCGGCTGCTCAAATGCCAACTGGGGTGCTCAGTGACACCCACCCGTCCGGTCCGAGTCGGCGCACGTCGACAGTCACTCGACCGGTCAGGAACGCGTCACGCGCCGCGCTCGCGAACGATCACGCAACTCCTGGTCAACTCCGCGCCGACTCACCGGCGGGCCGCGAGCGAGGCGTACAGCGGCTCAGGCTCCGGCGGACGGTTTGGCTCTGGGGCTCAGCCGGTACGCCGAGACCGTTGGATCACCGGCGAGGTAGAACCGGTGTTGCCAGTCGTGGGCCTTGCTCACGCCTACCCGAGGACCAACCCGGATGAGCGCGGTGGGTACAGGCTCACCCTCGGACAACACGACCGAGGTACCTGTCAGGAGGTCTGCACCGTTGTGCTCCGCCGTGATGCCGAGTGCCTGACAGAAGTTCCCGGGACCTCGGGCAAGGCGTGGACTCTCGACCTTCTCCCCGCGCCGCTTGCGTGCCAGGTCTTCCCCCTCGATGACCCTGCCTGCCCGGATGAGGACGGCCGAGGCGATGCCGTCCGTCCCGGTGACGACGTTGGCGCACCAGTGGAGACCGTGGGACCGGTAGACGTACAGGTGTCCTGCGGGTCCGAACATGACGGCGTTACGGGGTGTCTGGCCTCGGTAGGCGTGGGAAGCTGGGTCAGCCGTACCGGAGTACGCCTCGGTCTCCGTGATGGCGATGCTCACGGTCCCCTCGGGGGTCTTGCAGGTGAGGACGCTCCCGAGCAGCCTGGGGGCGACCTCTTCGGCAGGATGGGCGAGGGCGTCGACGTTCATGCTGACCGCCTTGACATGCCGTACGTGAAGTAGACGTACGCATGACCGGGCGGGCCGAACATCACTCCGTTGCGGGCGGTGCGGCCACGGAAGGCGTGCGAGCCCGGGTCGGCCTCCCCCGCATAGGCCTCTACTTCGGTCAGCCGGAGTTCGATGGGGCCGTCGTCCGCCAGACGTACCAGCGTGCGACCGAGAAGGTCGGGGGCGACGTCGAGGACCGGGCGGTCGAAGAAGTCCCGGGGCAGCGGCGTACGGTCGGGGCTCTCCATCATGGCGTCCGAGGGTAGCGGGGAACCGACTACCGTCGTCGCGCGTATGTAGGGGTCAGAACCGATAAGGAGTGAACATGGGCTTCAAGCGACTGCTCGCGAGCTTGGGCGCCGGCGGCGCCTCCGTCGAGACCGAGCTGACCGAGGCGAACGTCGTTCCGGGCGGGGTCGTCCAGGGCGAGGTGCGCATCCAGGGTGGCTCGGTGAATCAGCAGATCGAGGGGCTGTCCGTCGGTCTGCAGGCACGTGTCGAGGTGGAGGGCGGCGACCAGGAGGTCAAGCAGGACATCGAGTTCACCAAGCAGCGGCTCGGGGGTGCCTTCGAGGTGCAGGCCGGGGCGGTGCACGTGGTGCCGTTCGGGCTGGAGATCCCGTGGGAGACGCCGGTCACGGCGATCGCCGGGCAGCAGCTGCGGGGCATGAACATCGGGGTGACGACCGAGCTGGAGATCGCGCGCGCCGTGGACTCGGGTGACCTGGACCCGATCAATGTGCACCCCCTGCCGGCTCAGCAGGCGATCCTGGACGCGTTCATCCAGCTGGGCTTCCGCTTCAAGAGCGCGGACATGGAGCGCGGTCACATCCGCGGGACGCGGCAGCGGCTGCCGTTCTACCAGGAGATCGAGTTCTTCCCGCCGCAGCAGTACCGCGGGCTGAACCAGGTGGAACTGTCGTTCGTCGCCGACGACCGGGAGATGGACGTCGTGCTGGAGATGGACAAGAAGCCGGGTCTGTTCAGCGAGGGCAGCGACTCGTACCGCGCGTTCAAGGTGGATCTGCACAACTTCCAGGGGACGGACTACGCCGCGTACCTCAACCAGTGGCTCGCGGATGTCGGCGGCCGTCGTAACTGGCTCTAGGGCTCTAGGCTCGGTGCCCGTAGGCGCGCAAGCGCAGGACTGCCGAATTCGGAGGTTCAGACGTGACCGAGGCGAAGAGGGCTCCGCTGCCTCATGACTTCCATCCACCGGTGCCGTCGTTCACGGTGGTGAGCGACGACATCGAGCCCGGAGCTTTCCTGAAGGACGCCCAGGTCTACTCGGCGGGCAACACCTCGCCGTCGTTGCGGTGGGAGGGCTTCCCGGCGGAGACGAAGAGCTTCGCGGTGACGTGCTTCGACCCGGACGCGCCGACGGGCAGCGGTTTCTGGCACTGGGTGCTGTTCGACATCCCGGCCTCGGTGACCGAACTGCCGGTGGGTGCGGGCAGCGGCAAGTTCGAGGGGCTGCCGGATGGCGCCGTGCATGTCCGCAACGACTACGGGTCGAAGGACTTCGGCGGTGCCGCGCCGCCGCCCGGTGACGGACCGCACCGCTATGTGTTCACCGTGTACGCGGTGGACAGCGAGAAGCTGGGTCCCGGCGACGATGTGTCGCCTGCAGTCGTGGGCTTCAATCTGCGGTTCCATGCGCTCGCGCGTGCCCAGCTGATCGGCGAGTACGAGAACCGCGGGTAGCTTTCCCAGGGTTCGTTTGTTGTTTGCCCGCTCCTGGTCTTGGAGAGATCAGGAGCGGGCATCTTTCGTTGTGCGCGGATATTGCGTTGTCCATCGCGGCGTGCCCGGCCAGAGTTGATCCGAGCCCAGAGCCCGCCACAAGGGCTGGGCCGGTACACGGGAGGTGGGCACAATGCGGGACACGCTGGTACTGAATGCGAGCTTCGAGCCGCTGTCGACGGTGACGCTCAACCGTGCGGTGGTGCTGGTGCTGCAGGACAAGGCCGTCGTCGAGCAGGCCCACCCCGGTCTCCGCGTGCGCGCGGCCGCTGTCGAGCTTCCGGTGCCCCGGGTGATCAGGCTCTGCAGATACGTACGGGTGCCGTTTCGAAGACAGGCGCCGTGGTCGAGACGGGGTGTGCTGGTGCGTGACCAGCACCGGTGCGCCTACTGCGGGAGGCGTGCGACGACCGTGGACCATGTGGTTCCGCGGTCGCAGGGTGGTGCGGACAGCTGGCTGAACACGGTGGCGTCCTGCGCCGAGGACAATCACCGCAAGGCGGACCGTACGCCGGAGCAGGCGGGTATGCCGCTGCTGCACGAGCCGTTCGTGCCGACTCCGGCGGACGCGATGCTGCTGGCGCTGCGGGTGGGTGAGCGGTCTGCACTGCCGGAGTGGCTGGCGAAGCACACGCCACAGCCCGTCGCCCGGTCCGCGGCGTAGGAGCGGCGTAGGAGCGGAGGCCTACGCGGCGCGTATGCACATGGACATGCAGGCATCTAGGGCATGCGGAAGCCCGTCTCCTGTCGGAGGCGGGCTTCCGTGTGTGTCAGCGCAGGACGAGCTGGACGATGGCGACGGTGCCGACGGCGACGACAACGGTCCGCAGCACCACGGGTGAGAGCTTGCGGCCGACCCTGGCGCCGATCTGGCCGCCGATGGCGGAGCCGACCGCGATCAGCAGGACAGCGGTCCAGTCGAAGTCGGCGACGAAGAGGAAGAAGAGCGCGGCGACGCCGTTGACGATCGCGGCGAGGACGTTCTTGGCGGCGTTGAGGCGCTGCAGGCTGTCCTGGATCAGCATGCCCATGAGGGAGAGGTAGATGATCCCCTGCGCGGCTGTGAAGTAGCCGCCGTAGACGCTGGCGAGCATGATGGCGGCGAAGAGGAGCGGTCCGCCGTCGGGGTGGGGGGCTTCGGAGCCGTTGCGCTCCCGTCGGCGCTGGATGGCTCGGGTGATCCGGGGCTGCAGGATCACGAGCACGAGGGCGAGCGCGACCAGGACGGGGACGACGGTCTCGAAGGCTGTCGAGGGCAGCAGGAGCAGCAGCATCGCGCCGCCGAGACCGCCGATGAGCGCCGCGAGGCCGAGGCGCAGGATGCGGCTGCGCTGGCCGGTGAGTTCGGCGCGGTAGCCGATGGCTCCGCTGATCGATCCCGGTATCAGGCCGAGGCCGTTGGAGACCGTCGCGGTGACCGGGGGCATGCCGGTGGCCAGCAGGACGGGGAAGGTGATGAGCGTTCCCGATCCGACGATGGTGTTGATGGTGCCGGCGGCCGTGCCGGCAGCGAAGACTGCGAGTGCTTCCCAGATGGACAAGGCCATCTCCTCACATGATCGAGTGTCGCCTCCCCGCCATGAAGGTCGAGGGGCCGCACCGATCATGCACGACTGTGTGTATGTGTCAGTCGATGGGGGGCTGCTCGCGTCGCTCCGTACCGCCGCCCTGCTGCGGGATGTTGCCGCCGCTGTTGCCGGACAGCGGGCCGCCGAAGCTGCCGATGGCTCCGGAGAGGCCCTTGAGCGCGTCGCCGATCTCGCTGGGCACGATCCAGAGCTTGTTGGCGTCGCCCTCGGCGATCTTCGGGAGCATCTGGAGGTACTGGTACGAGAGCAGCTTCTGGTCGGGGTCGCCGGCGTGGATGGACTCGAAGACCGTACGGATGGCCTGGGCCTCGCCCTCGGCGCGCAGGGCGGCGGCCCTGGCCTCGCCTTCCGCGCGCAGGATCGCGGACTGCTTCTCGCCCTCGGCGGTCAGGATCTGCGACTGGCGGATGCCTTCGGCGGTGAGGATCGCCGCGCGCTTGTCACGGTCGGCGCGCATCTGCTTCTCCATCGAGTCCTGGATGGAGGTGGGCGGCTCGATCGCCTTGAGCTCGACGCGGTTGACGCGGATGCCCCACTTTCCGGTGGCCTCGTCGAGGACACCGCGCAGGGCCGCGTTGATCTCCTCGCGGGAGGTGAGGGTGCGCTCCAGGTCCATGCCTCCGATGATGTTGCGGAGGGTGGTGACGGTGAGCTGCTCGATCGCCTGGATGTAGCTGGCGACTTCGTAGGTGGCGGCGCGGGCGTCGGTCACCTGGTAGTAGATGACGGTGTCGATGTTGACGACGAGGTTGTCCTGGGTGATCACCGGCTGGGGCGGGAACGGCACGACCTGTTCACGCAGGTCGATCCGGTTGCGGATCGAGTCGATGAACGGGACCACGATGTTCAGCCCCGCGTTGAGGGTGCGGGTGTAGCGGCCGAAGCGCTCGACGATGGCGGCACTGGCCTGCGGGATGACCTGGATCGTCTTGATCAGGGCGATGAATACCAGCACCACCAGGATGACCAGAACGATAATGATCGACGGCATCGTGCTTCCCGTGCCCTTCGCTGCCGGATGAATCTGATGATCGAGTTTCCCAGACCACGGCCGGTCGTGTGAGCGGTTCGGTCACATGACCAACCCCGATCGGCTGACGGGCGCGGTCACATGACTACGGCGGTCGCACCGTCGATCTCCACCACGTCGACCTGCTCGCCGGGTTCGAAGGCCCGTGAGGTGTCGAGTGCGCGGGCCGACCAGATCTCTCCCGCCAGCTTGATACGGCCGCCGTCGCTGTCGACCCGTTCCAGGACGACCGCTTGACGGCCTCTCAGCGCGTCGACGCCGGTGGCCAGTTGGGGGCGCTGTGAGCTGTGGCGCAGGGCGATGGGCCGTACGACCGCGATGAGTGCGACCGACACCGCGGCGAAGACCACCACCTGCGCGACCACGCCGAAGCCGAGACCCGCTGTGACGGCTCCGGCGACCGCTCCCGCGGAGAGCATGCCGAATTCGGGCATGGCGGTGAGTACCAGAGGAATGCCCAGGCCCACTGCCGCGATCAGCCACCACACCCACGCGTCGATGTCCACAGGGGCATGGTAGGACCGCGAACGGTCCCGCGGACAGGGCGCGATCAGCCGCGGAGGGCGCAGGAGGCGGCGGTGGGGACCGCGGTCAGGAGAGCGGGAGCCCGTGGGCCGTCCAGCGCTCGCCGTTGCGCTCGACGACGAGTGGCAGGCCGAAGCAGCGGGAGAGGTTGCGGGCGGTGAGCTCGGTCTCCATGGGGCCGGCGGCAAGCACCTTGCCCTGGCGGATCATGAGGACGTGGGTGAAGCCGGGTGCGATCTCCTCGACATGGTGGGTCACCATGATCATGGAGGGGGCGTACGGGTCACGGGCGAGGCGGCCGAGGCGGCGCACCAGGTCCTCGCGGCCGCCGAGGTCGAGGCCGGCGGCGGGCTCGTCGAGGAGCAGCAGTTCGGGGTCGGTCATCATCGCGCGGGCGATGAGCGTGCGCTTGCGCTCGCCTTCGGAGAGGGTGCCGAACTTGCGGTCCAGGTATTCCGACATGCCGAGGCGGTCGAGGAAGGCGCGGGCGCGCTCCTCGTCGACGGCGTCGTAGTCCTCGTGCCAGGTGGCGGTCATGCCGTACGCGGCCGTGAGAACGGTCTGCAGGACGGTCTGGCGCTTGGGCAGCTTCTCGGCCATGGCGATGCCGGCCATGCCGATGCGGGGGCGGAGGTCGAAGACGTCCACCTTGCCGAGCTGGTCTCCGAGGACGCGGGCGGTGCCCTTGGTGGGGAAGAGGTAGCTGGAGGCGATGTTGAGCAGGGTGGTCTTGCCGGCGCCGTTGGGGCCGAGGATCACCCAGCGCTCGCCCTCCTTGACCGACCAGGAGACGTCGTCCACCAGAGCGCGTCCGTCGCGGACCACGGATACGTCCACCAGCTCCAGTACATCGCTCATGAGCGCGTTGTCTCCCCATGCAATCGTCGAGAGGTCTCGAGGGCCCTGTGCGCCTGTGAGCGCGGCTCCAAGGGAAAACCTACGCCACCGGTCGTGCGTGCCGGTCCCCCGGTCCGGTACCTAGGCTGGGTCCATGCTTTCGGAACCACGCTCAGGACGGCTGGCCGCATGGGGAAATGCCCTATTGGCCGGATTTGTATCACCGGATGACGCGGTGCTGGCGATCGTCGGGGACGATGCCGTGCACCGTGTGGAGGGGCTGCCCGGTGAGGCGGGGCCGGTCGGGCTCACGCTGGCGCTGGGGCGGCTGCGCGGACTGGGGGTGCGGGGTTTCCGGGTCGCGCTGCCCGCGCCGGGCCATCCGCTGGGGCTCAGCGGTCCGCCGGCGTTCAACGCACGGGCGCTGGACGCGGAGGAGGCCGTCGTCTGCCACGGCGCCGCGTGGGGTCTGGTGCCGGAGGTCTACGAGGCGGGCCCGGACGGCGATGTGCATGTCGAGGTCGTCTGGCACTGCCTGCCGGTGCGGGAAGCTCCGCCTGCCGATGTGCCCTCGCTCGGGGAGGCCGAGCGGGAGCTCGCCGAGGGGCTGCGGGAGGCGACGGCTCTGCTGTCGAAGCTCGATGTGGCGGCGTCGGGTCCGGTCGCGGAGGCCGCGTTGGACGCATACCGGGCGCGGGCGGAGGCGAGTTCGGGCCGGGAGGTGCTCGCACCCGGATATCCGCCTCGCGCGGTACGGGTGCTGGAGCTTGCGCAGCGGATCGGGCTGCTGATCTCGCTGGCGTACGAGAACGGGCACGGCGGTGCGGTGAGCGCCTCGGAGATGGCGGCGCGGGGGGCGGCGCTGCGACCGGTGGAGCGGGGGGCGCGGCGTGCTCAGGTGGCCGCGTACAACGCGTACGTGGAGGACCAGGAGCGCCGCAGGGAGGGCTGACGGGAGCGCTTGTGCCGGGTCCGTCGGGAGCGCCGCAGGGAGGATCCGTCGGACAGGGCCCGACGCATCGCCCCGGCGCGGTCGGCCGGTCGGCGGATGGGTCGGCGCGGTCGGCTGGTCGGCGCGGTCGGCTGGTCGGCTGGTCGGCGGGGATGATGCGACCGGCCCCCGGGCGGAGCCTGGGGGCCGGTGGTCACTGCGGTGCTGCGGAAACCGTCAGCGGGTGGTTCAGAAGTTGATGCCCTCGTTGCCGAAGGCCGGGTTGAGCGCCCCGATGACGTTGGCGGTGTTGCCCACGACGTTGACCGGGACGTGGACCGGGGCCTGAATCAGGTTGCCGGAGCCGACGCCCGGGGAGTTGACGGCGTAGCCGTCGGCGTGCGCGGAGGTGGCGGACGCGACACCGGCGCCCGCGGCGATGAGGCCACCGGCAACCATGGAAACGGCAACGGCCTTCTTCAGGTTCTTCACTTCAGGATCCTCCTGGTCATCGCTGCGGCGGGATCGCCGCAGCACGCCATGGAGAACGCCGGCGCGCCGACCGGGATACGCCGTGTGGGCGACGTACACACGACGGTATGAATCTCACACCGGAAGACGACGGTCCGGTTGGTCGTCCCGTTGACCTGCTGAAACGTTCCGATCAGCTGGTGAGTCCGTGCCGTACGGCCCAGAGCGCCGCCTGCGTACGGTCCGCCAGGTCGAGCTTCATCAGAATGTTCGACACATGGGTCTTCACCGTCTTCTCCGAGAGGACCAGGGCGCGGGCGATCTCCCGGTTGGAGCGGCCGTCGGCGATGAGGCCGAGCACCTCGCGCTCCCGCTCGGTCAGGGAGGTTCCCCTCCCCTGACCGGTGTTGGGGTCGTCCTGGGCGAGCAGCGCGCCCGCCACTTCGGGCTGGAGCAGCACATGGCCCGCGTGTACGGAGCGGATCGCGCCGGCGAGGGCTTCCGGGTCCACGTCCTTGTACACGTAACCGGACGCGCCCGCGCGCAGGGCCGGGACCACCGTGCGCTGCTCGGTGAAGCTGGTGACCACCAACACCTTGGCGGGGTTGGCGAGTTCGCGGAGCTTGCGCAGTGCCTCGATGCCATCGGTGCCGGGCATCTTGACGTCCATGAGGATGACGTCGGGGCGGAGTTCCTCGGCGCGGGCGACGCCCTCGGCGCCGTCCCCCGCCTCCCCCACGACCGCTATGTCGTCCTGCACCTCCAGGAACGTGCGCAGTCCCCGGCGGACCACCTGGTGGTCGTCCACCAGCAGCACGCGGATCCTCGCCTTCGAACTGGGCGCAGCGTCAGCCACCGGGCACCTCCATCTCAATCGTGGTGCCCTTTCCGGGCGCCGATTCCACCGTGAGTGTGCCGCCGACGCCGCTTGCCCGGTCGCGCATCGAGACGAGCCCGAGATGGCGGCCGGCCCTGCGGACCGTGGTGGGCTCGAAGCCCTTGCCGTCGTCGGTGACGCTGAGGACCACGCCGTGGCCGCGGCGGGCCAGGGTGACGGCCACCAGCTCCGCGCCCGAGTGCCGCAGTGCGTTGTGCAGGGCTTCCTGGGCGACCCGCAGGAGAGCCTCTTCCTGGGCGGCGGGCATCGCACGCACCCCGCAGCTGTCGAAGGTGACCCGCGCCGTGTGGGCGCGGTCGAGGACATGTACGTGCGTACGGAGCGTGTTGACCAGGCCGTCCTCGTCGAGGGCGGCCGGGCGCAGCTCGACCACCGCCGCCCGCAGCTCGTCGGCGGCTTCGGCGGCGAGGGCGGCGACCTGCTGCAGCTCACCCTTGGCGCGGACCGGGTCACGGTCCACGAGGGCGGCGGCGGCCTGGGCGGTCAGCCGGAGCGAGAACAGCTTCTGGCTGACGGCGTCGTGCAGCTCATGGGCGAGCCGGGAGCGTTCCTCGGCGATGGTCAGCTCGCGGCTGCGCTCGTACAGCCGGGCATTGGTGAGGGCGATCGCGGCGTGCTGGGCGAGTATCGACAGAAGCTGCTCGTCGTCCTCGGTGAAGCCGCACCCCCCGTCCGCCTTGGGGCACCTCTTGTTGGCGAGGAACAGCGCGCCGATCGTCTCCTCGCCGTCCTTGACGGGCAGTCCCAGGAAGTCGGACATGTCGGGGTGGGCGGAGGGCCAGCCCTCGAAGCGGGGGTCCTTCCGTACGTCCGCGAGGCGCTCGGGCTTCGCGTCCCTGAGCATCGAGGCGAGGATGCCGTGCTGGCGCGGCAGCGGGCCGATCGCCCGCCACTGCTCGTCGCTGACGCCGTCGACGACGAACTGGGCGAAGCCGCCGTGGTCGTCGGGCACGCCCAGCGCCGCGTACTCGGCGTCGAGCAGCTCGCGGGCCGAGGCGACGATCGTCTTGAGGACGTCGCGCATCTCGAGATGCCTGCTCATCGCGAGGAGAGCGGTGCTCACGGCGGCGAGGCCGGAGCTCGGTCGATGGCTCATGGGATCACCGTACCGGCGGGTGTGACCGTGCGTATCGACCTGTGGACGGCGGCCGGTCAGGACTCGGGACGTAGGTCGAAGGGCCTTGCACGGTCCGGGCCGGCGGACGAGGCGGCGGGCGACGGGCCGGATCCACTCTGAGGGCAACGGCAACAGAGGGGATGGATGTCATGCCTGTCGCGATCATCACGGGGGCTTCGAAGGGTCTCGGGCGTGCGCTGGGCGCCGCGCTCGCGCAGCGCGGCTGGGATCTGGTCCTGGACGCGAGGACGGCGGCCGTGCTGGAGGAGGCCGCGGTCGAGCTGAAGCGGTACGGGACGCGGGTGGTGGCGGTGCCCGGTGATGTCACGGACGCCCGGCACCGTACGGATCTGGTGTCGGCTGCCCGGGAGCTGGGCGGGCTGGATCTGCTGGTGAGCAATGCGAGCGCGCTGGGCGCGCAGCCGCTGGTGCGGCTGGAGGAGCTGTCGCTGGAGGGGTTGCGGGCGGCGCTGGAGACCAATGTGGTGGCGGCGCTGGGGCTGGTCCAGGAGGCGCTTGCGCTGCTGCGGGCCGGTGCGTCCGGGGCGGTGATCGCGGTCTCCTCGGACGCGGCGGCGGAGGCGTACGAGACATGGGGCGGGTACGGGGCGTCCAAGGCGGCGCTCGACCACCTCGCGGCGGTCCTCGCGGTGGAGGAACCACAGCTACGGGTGTGGACGGTCGACCCGGGCGATATGCAGACGGATCTGTACGCGGCGGCCGTCCCGGACGACGACGAGCCGAGGCCGGAGCCGGAGTCGGTGGTTCCGGGGTTCCTGCGACTGCTGGACGAGCGACCGGTCAGCGGGCGGTATGCGGCGCCCGCGCTGGAGGGGGCCCGATGAGCGTGCTGGAGGCGCTGCGGGTGCCGGAAGAGCTGTCGGCGCGGGTGCCGGCGGAGCAGCGCGGGGCTGGGCGGGACGACGTACGGCTGATGGTGTCGCGCGGGACGGCGGTGTCGCACCACGCGTTCCGGGAGCTGCCGGGGCTGCTGCGGGCCGGTGATGTGCTGGTGGTGAACACGTCCACGACGCTGGCGGCCGCCGTGAACGGGCGGCTCGGCGCGGAGCGGCTGGTCGTGCACTTCTCGACGCGCGGGGACGACGGCCGGTGGGCGGTGGAGCTGCGCTCGCCGGACGGGGCGGGCAGCACCCTGCCGAGAGCCGGGGGCCCGACGGGGGCGCAGATACGGCTGCCCGGGGGCGGGCTGCTCGTTCCGGATGAGCCTCTGGTGCCCGGCGCCGCCCGGCTCTGGTGGGCCACGTCGTCCGTCGACGTACCGGCGCTGCTGAGGCGGTACGGCAGACCCATCCGGTACCGCTACACCGAACGGGACCAGCCGCTCTCCGCGTATCGGACGGTGTTCGCGCTGCCCGCGGCCGACGGGGCCGGCTCGGCGGAGATGCCGAGCGCGGGCCGCCCCTTCACCGAGCGGCTGGTCGCGGAGCTCGTGCGCCGGGGGATCCATTTCGCTCCGATCACGCTGCACACGGGCGTGGCGTCGGCGGAGGCGCACGAACCGCCGTACCCGGAGCGCTTCGCCGTGCCCGCGACCACGGCGTGGCTGGTGAACGCCGCCCGTGCGGGAAGCAACGGGCATGGAGTGCCTGCCGGGAAGGGTGGTGGCGGGCGAAGGACGGGCCGGATCATCGCGGTCGGAACGACCGCGGTCCGGGCGCTGGAATCGGCCACCGGTCCGGACGGGGTCGTGCGGGCGGCATCCGGCTGGACCGATCTCGTCGTCACTCCCGCGCGTGGGGTGCGGGCCGTGGACGGTCTGCTGACCGGTCTCCACGAGCCGGAGGCCTCGCACCTGCTGATGCTGGCGGCGATCGCCGGGCGGGAGGCTCTGGCGGGCGGCTATGCCGAGGCACTACGGCGTCTCTACCTCTGGCACGAGTTCGGCGACGTCCACCTCATCCTCCCGCACGAGTGCGGTCACTCACCGGGTTGCTGAAGCAACTCATGGTGAGTCCGCCGCACCCCTGATGTGAGCCCGCGCATAGGACCCACGTCACTTACGAAGCTCACTAGTTGATGCATAAGAGACATGTGAGCAGCGCAGTACGGGTGACTTGTCCGATTTTGGGGCTTACGCCTCTACTAGCCGAGATCGTACGTCACATCTTTGCCACAAGAAATTGCGGCCGCTAAGAATTGCGTTCGTCGCCGCCGAGCAGGCGCTGCGCCTCCCGGCCAAAGCGACTCCCGCTATTCGAAGAGGTACGTCTCGCATGAACGCGTCCCGCACCCCCGGCTTCCGCCGTATGTCCAAGACCCACAAGTTCTCGATCGCCGGTGTCGCCGCTGTTGGCGCCTCCGCCCTCGCGTTCTCGCTCGTCCCGGGCAACGCTGTCGCCGGCACCGAGACGCAGTCCGCGCCTGCCTCCCAGGTCGCCTGGTCCACGAGCGTCGACACCGCGAAGGCCACCGCCCTGCAGGCGAGCATCGCCGAGCAGAACGCCTTCACCGCCGCCCAGGCCAAGGCCGCTGCCCAGGCCAAGGCAGCCGCGAAGGCCCAGGCAGAGGCCGCCGTCAAGGCGAAGGCCCAGGCAGAGGCCGCCGCCCGGGCCAAGGCCGCCGCGAAGGCCAAGGCCGAGGCCGCTGCCAAGCAGCGCGCCGCGGAGCAGGCCGCCAGCCGCGCCGCCGCCCGTAAGCCCGTCTACGCGAACAACCTGGACGGCTGGATCCGCGAGGCCCTGGACATCATGAAGAAGCACAACATCCCGGGCACCTACCACGGCATCCACAAGAACATCATGCGTGAGTCCTCCGGTAACCCGCGTGCCATCAACAACTGGGACATCAACGCGATCAACGGCATCCCGTCGAAGGGCCTGCTGCAGGTCATCAAGCCGACCTTCGACGCGTACCACATCCCCGGCACCTCCTGGGACCAGTACGACCCGGTCGCCAACATCGTCGCCGCCTGCAACTACGCGGCCGACCGTTACGGCTCGATGGACAACGTGAACAGCGCGTACTGACAGACCCCCATGCGCCGCAGGGCGGCACCCGGAGAGATCCGGGTGCCGCCCTGCGGCGTTTTCGCGTACGGGGTTACTTGCGCATGACCTCGGGCTCGTGGCGGCGCAGCAGACGCGCCACCGCGAAGCCGCAGGCGATGCCGATGAGCAGCAGGATGGTGACGTTGATCCCCCACTGGCCGGCCGTGTGCTCCCACAGCGGGTCCAGGTCCTCGGGGTTCTTCGGGTCCCACGGCGGCATGAGGTGCGCGAGGTCGAGGGTCGCGCCGGCACCGGCGATGGCCCAGCGGGACGGCATCAGCCAGGCGAACTGCTCCAGACCGGGCGAGCCGTACACCTGGAAGAGGATGCCGGTGAAGACGACCTGGACGATCGCGAACATGACCAGCAGCGGCATGGTCTTCTCGGCGGTCTTCACCAGCGAGGAGATGACCAGACCGAACATCATCGACGTGAAGCCGAGCGCGATGATCGTGACGCAGAGCTCGACGGCCGGCGGCATGATCAGGCCCTCTTCGGGCAGCTCGCGGGTGGCGAAGCCGATGGCGCAGATGATGACGCCCTGGATGGCCGTGATCACGCCGAGGACGATCACCTTGGACATCAGGTACGCCGAGCGGGACAGGCCGGTGGCCCGCTCCCGTTCGTAGATGACCCGTTCCTTGATCAGCTCTCGTACGGAGTTGGCGGCGCCCGAGAAGCACATGCCGACCGCGAGGATGAGCATGATCGTGCCGGCGTCGCCGTTGAACCGGGACGGCGGGGTGGGCGCGGCGAGGCCGAAGTCGGCCGGGATGACGACCGAGACCACGCCGAGGACGGCCGGCAGGATCACCATCAGGCCCATGAAGCCCTTGTCGGACGCGATGACCGAGCTGTAGCGGCGGATCAGCGTCCAGAGCTGGGAGCCCCAGCCCTGCGGCTTCGGCGGCTTGGCCATCGCCTGCGGCGGCATCTGCACCGGCTGGGCGGCGACGGCGTCGATGTCCGCGGCGTACATCTGGTAGTGCTGCGAGCCCTTCCAGCGGCCCGCCCAGTCGTAGTCGCGGTAGTTCTCGAACGCCGAGAAGACATCGGCCCAGGTGGTGTAACCGAAGAAGTTGAGCGCCTCCTCCGGCGGGCCGAAGTACGCCACGGCACCGCCGGGTGCCATGACGAGCAGCTTGTCGCAGAGCCCCAGCTCGGCCACGGAGTGGGTGACCACGAGGACCGTACGGCCGTCGTCGGCGAGGCCGCGCAGCAGCTGCATGACGTCCCGGTCCATGCCCGGGTCGAGGCCGGAGGTCGGCTCGTCCAGGAAGATCAGCGACGGCTTGGTCAGCAGCTCCAGGGCGACGGAGACACGCTTGCGCTGGCCACCGGAGAGGGAGGTGACCTTCTTCTCCTTGTGGATGTCGAGCTTGAGCTCGCGCAGGACCTCGTCGATCCGGGCCTCGCGCTCGGCCGCGGCGGTGTCGCCGGGGAAGCGCAGCTTCGCCGCGTACCTGAGCGCCTTCTGGACGGTCAGCTCCTTGTGCAGGATGTCGTCCTGCGGGACCAGACCGATGCGCTGACGCAGCTCGGCGAACTGCTTGTAGAGGCTGCGGTTGTCGTAGAGGACGTCACCCTGGTCGGCGGGACGGTAGCCGGTGAGCGCCTTGAGCAGCGTCGACTTTCCGGAGCCGGACGGACCGATGACGCCGATCAGCGACTTCTCCGGGACGCCGAAGGAAACGTCCTTGAGGATCTGCTTGCCGCCGTCGACCGTCACCGTGAGGTGGCGGGCCGAGAAGGAGACCTCGCCGGTGTCGACGAACTCCTCGAGCCGGTCGCCGACGAGCCGGAAGGTCGAGTGACCGACACCGACGATGTCGTTCGGACCGATGAGCGCAGAGCCGGACTTGGCGAGCGGCTGGCCGTTGACGTAGGTGCCGTTGTGGGAACCGAGGTCGCGGATCTCGAAGCGGCCGTCGGGCGTCGCGTGGAACTCGGCGTGGTGGCGGGAGACCTGGAGGTCGGAGACCACGAGTTCGTTCTCCAGCGCACGGCCGATACGCATGACGTGGCCGAGCGAGAACTGGTGGAACGTGGTCGGGCTGCGGTCTCCGTACACCGGGGTTGCCTGGCCCGGGGTCTGCTGCGCGAACCGCCCGTCAGGGCCCTGCTGGTGCGGAACCTGGGCCTGCTGCTGGGCCGGAGCCTGCTGCTGCCAGTTCTGCTGCGGGGCCCGGTCGGCCTGCTGCTGCCACTGCTGCGGCTGCTGGGCCGGGGCCTGCTGGGCCGCCGCGGCCTGCTGCGGGGCGGCGGCCTGCGCGCTGTACGCGCCGGCCGCGGCGCCGGAGAGGCTCAGCAGCGGGCCGTCGGTGGCGTTGCCGAGGTGCACCGCCGAGCCGGGGCCGATCTCCATCTGATGGATCCGCTGACCCTGCACATACGTGCCGTTGGTGCTGCCGTGGTCCTCGATGACCCAACTCCGGCCGCCCCAGCTGATCGTGGCATGCCGCCACGAGACCCTGGCGTCATCGATCACCAGGTCACCCTGCGGATCGCGGCCGAGGGTGTACGACCTGGACGGATCGAGGGTCCAGGTCCTTCCGTTCAATTCCAGTACGAGTTCCGGCACTCCATGCCCCACTAGTTGTCCCCCGAGGTACCCCCATCACAGGGAGTCTAGGGATGGCGAACATCGTGAGGAACTATTTCAGGCCCGGTCCCGTATCCGAAAGCCGGGCCTTGTGAAGACGGCGTTCAGCGTTCTACGGATGCGCCGTTGACTGAGGAGAAACACGCCCGGAGAGTGGTAAGCACCCATGAGTGCACACGGATCATGCACGAAGGGGACAAGTCGGCGCGGATCGGGGGGTCCTGATGGCGGCGAGCGGCAACCGGGTCCCGACAACCGATGTGTACGGCGGTGTGCCGTGGGGCGATGTGGTCCTCGCCTCAATCGCCGCGGTGAGCTGGGCGATGGTCGGGATGGCGGGCACGGCCGCGCTCGGACTGCACCTGCTGGGCGCGGACGCGAGCGGCTCGCTGGGGCCGATGACCGCGGCGTTGACGGTGCTCGCGGTGGGGGGATCCGTCACGCCGTCGGGTGATGTGTCCGTGTTCGGGCTCGACGGCGCGGAGGCCTCGACGGCCGTCGACATCACGCCACTCGGGGTGAGCCTGGTGGGGGCGCTGCTGCTCGCGTACTTCTTCCTGCGCTCGCTGCGCACGGCACAGGCGTATCTGTCGGGTACGGAACTGGCCGCGCGGACCGGGGTGTTGGTGGCGCTGTTTCTCGGCGTGGTCGGCGGACTGGCGTGGGCGGGCCATGACGTCATCACGTTCGACGGAAGCGCACTGGGAATTGACGACCTGCCTGGCGGAGGCGGTGGCGGGAGCGGGGGCGCGGGCGGGGGCGGCGGGATCGAGGTGCCGGGGCTCGGTGACATCGGGGACATCGGTGGCATCGGTGACATCGGTGACATCGGGGGGCTGTTGCCCGACCGGCTCGGGGATCTGGTGCAGGCGAAGGCGTCGGTCGGCTTCACCGTCGACACCGCGGACTCGCTGGCCGGCGGGCTGTTCTGGGTGCTCGGCGTGCTCCTCGTCGCGCTGCTCGCCTCGCGCCGTACGCCGCTGCCGCGCGGCTGGGAGGCTTTGCACCGGCTGGTGCGGCCGGCGGTGTCGGCACTGGTGACGGTGCTGCTGGTCGCGGTGGCGGCGGGGGCCGCGGCGGCGGCGTACGCGGCGGCCGGCGACGGGCATCCGGGAAGGATCGGCGGCGCGGCGCTGCTCGGCACGCCGAACGGCGTGTGGCTGGGAGTCCCGCTGGGTCTCTTCGTGCCGTGGGACGGGACGGCGACCGGTGAGCTGGCGAAGCTGCTGCCGGATCCGCTGGACGAGCTGCTGCGGGTCTCGGCCGACGAGCCGGTGACCGTCGGGCGGCTGGCGGAGCTCGACGGGCGGGTGTGGCTGCTGGCGGTGGCGTGCGCGCTCATGATGCTCTGCGCCGGTGTGCTGACGGCGGTGCGTACGCCGCGGGCCGGCGGAGTCGGGGCGGCTGGGTTCGCGGGGCGGTGTGCGGGGGCACTGGGTGCGGTGACGGCGGTCGCCCTGCCGCTGCTGGTCGCACTGACGGAGGTGTCGGCGGACGCGTCGCTCTCGGTGCTCGGGTTCGACGCGTTCGGTGCCGGGATCGAGCTGCACGGGCATCCGGGGACGGCGCTGGTGCTGGGGGCGGTGTGGGGCGCGGCGGCGGGCGGCCTGGGGGCGCTGGTGGCGTACGGGGTGGGGGCGGCGGGGCGTCGTGCGGCGCCGTTCGCCGTGGGCCGGCCGGCGGTCCCGGTACTGCCGCAGGGCCCGTACCGGCCGTCGGTTCCGTATCGCCCGCCGAACGCGGATACGAACCCGTATCTGCGGTTGCCGGACGGCGGTGACGGGGTGCATGGGCTGCATGGCGCGCCGACGGTCGCGGGGCCGGTGCTGCCGCCGAATCCGCCGCCGAGGCCGTCCTGGGACGGTCCGCAGGACAGGCCGCCTGATGAGCCGCCGCCTCCGGGGGTGCCGCGGACGCACCGCTGAGGAGCGGCACCCGGGCGGCCACGGCACCAGGGCCCGGTGAGGAGTCTCTGCCCGCCCGCTCTTTCCCCAGGGCTTCGCCCGGGAGGTGCCCCCGGCGAACGACTGCCCGCACAGCATGCGACACCCGAGCGTCACCTTCCGGACGGCGGTCGTACACCATGCCGGAGGCCGAGCTGTCCGGTAAGCGGGACGGGGCGGCGCGTGGCACGGAGTGCCCGATACGGTGGAGACACCATGAGCGCATCGCAGCCCCCACAGGCCACCGACGTCCCCACCCTCCTCGTCAAGATCTTCGGGAAGGACCGTCCCGGGATCACCGCGGGGCTCTTCGACACCCTCGCCGCCTACTCCGTCGACGTGGTCGACATCGAGCAGGTCGTCACGCGTGGCCGCATCACGCTGTGCGCGCTCGTCACGCAGCCGACCCTGGGCACCGAGGGCGAGCTGCGCGCGACCGTGCACAGCTGGGCCGAGGCCCTGAAGCTGCAGGCCGAGATCATCTCGGGCATCGGTGACAACCGGCCGCGCGGCAGTGGCCGCTCCCATGTCACCGTCCTCGGGCACCCGCTCACCGCCGAGTCCACCGCGGCCATAGCGGCCAGGATCACCGGCACCGGCGGAAACATCGACCGTGTCTTCCGGCTCGCGAAGTATCCGGTGACCGCTGTGGAGTTCGCGGTGTCCGGCTGCGAGACCGAGCCCCTGCGCACCGCACTCGCCACCGAGGCCGCGGAGATCGGCGTGGATGTCGCGGTCGTCTCGGCAGGGCTGCACCGCAGGGCCCAGCGGCTGGTCGTCATGGACGTGGACTCCACGCTGATCACGGACGAGGTCATCGAGCTGTTCGCGGCGCACGCCGGGTGCGAGGAGCAGGTCGCCGAGGTGACGGCGGCCGCGATGCGCGGGGAGCTGGACTTCGAGCAGTCGCTGCACGCGCGCGTGGCGCTGCTGGCGGGCCTGGACGCGTCGGTGGTGGAGAAGGTGCGTACCGAGGTACGGCTCACCCCGGGCGCCCGCACCCTGATCCGTACGCTGAAGCGGCTCGGCTTCCAAGTCGGCGTCGTCTCCGGCGGGTTCACCCAGGTCACGGATGACCTCCAGGAGCGTCTCGGGCTGGACTTCGCCTCCGCCAACACGCTGGAGATCGTGGACGGGAAGCTCACCGGGCGGGTCGTCGGCGAGATCGTGGACCGGGCGGGCAAGGCGCGGCTGCTGCGCCGGTTCGCGGCGGAGGCGGGCGTACCGCTCGCCCAGACCGTGGCGATCGGCGATGGCGCGAACGATCTGGACATGCTGAACGCGGCGGGCCTCGGAGTCGCCTTCAACGCCAAGCCGGTGGTCCGGGAGGCCGCGGACACGGCGCTGAACGTGCCCTTCCTGGACGCCGTGCTCTATCTGCTCGGGGTCACCCGGGAAGAGGTCGAGGCGGCGGACGTCCACGAGGATTAGGGCCTGTTCTGACCAAGACCTGTCTTTCGGATCAGGCCGGACAGGACCTGGCGCGCAGGCACCGCACGGGACCGGCCCCGGTACGGGTCTCGTACCGGGGCCGGTCCATGGACGGCGTACGGCGGCTAATCGTGCGGGGCCCAGTAGTCGAGGAGCGTGCCCACGCCGTGCTCGACGGACTTCCAGGAGCCGGAGAAGCCGATCACGGCGAAGGCGGCGGTCGGGAAGCCGCCGCGGCTCATCCTGGCCAGGGCGTCGCCCTCCACCTTGCCCGCGAGGGCGTCGGCGAGGGCGTGCATTCCGGGGTTGTGGCCGACGAGCAGCAGCTCGTCGACCTCGTCCGACGTCTCGTTGAGCAGCGCGATCAGATCGCCGAGGGAGGCGTCGTACAGCCGCTCCTCGTACACCGTCCTGGGGCGATGCGGCAGCTCATGGACCGCCAGCTTCCAGGTCTCGCGGGTCCGCACCGCGGTCGAGCACAGGGCCAGGTCGAAGGGGATGCCGGTGTCGGCGAGCTTGCGGCCCGCGACCGTGGCGTCCGTGCGGCCCCGATCGGCGAGCGGCCGGTCATGATCGGGCACCTGGGGCCAGTCGGCCTTGGCATGGCGGAGTAGGACGATCCTTCGCGATACGGGGTGTCCGGGGGGCATCCCACCGGAAAGCTCAGCGGTGCTCATGCACCTCAGCTTCGCATGAAATCAGCCAGCAGGCGCAGGGTGTTGACGTGCAATCCCGCGAAGGTGCACAAGGTCCAACCCGGTGGTCAGGAGCCGGTCAGGGTCTGCTGGATCCGGTCCAGGAGGGCCCCGACGGACGGGTCGACGGAGGCGGCCTGCGCCTCGCCTGTCCCGGTCATCAGCACGAACAGCGTGGCGAAGGCGATCACCGGCAGGACGACGGCCCACCACGGCAGCCGTACGTCGACGCCGGCCGCGGCCGGGACGTGGGACCGGGTGTGCGTACGGGCCGACATGGCCGCCTCCGTGAGGTCAGAAGGTGCGCTGCTGCGATACCTCAAACCTACGGATCATGAGCCCTCTCCCCCATCCGGTGAGCCACCCAGTTCCCCCTGACACTCACCCCCTAGGGGATGGTGGGGCCAGCCCTACCATCGCGGCTTCGGGGCGGCGATGCCCCGGCTTCAGGGCGAGGCGATGCCCCGGCCTCAGGGCAAGGCGATGTCC
>NZ_JBVJKN010000015.1:28004-116736 GCF_055585225.1 Streptomyces sp. NPDC053673
ATGCCCTGGTCTCAGGGCGAGGCGATGCCCTGGTCTCAGGGCAAGGCGATGTCCCGGCCTCAGGGCAAGGCGATGCCCTGGTCTCAGGGCGAGGCGATGCCCTGGTCTCAGGGCAAGGCGATGTCCCGGCCTCAGGGCAAGGCGATGCCCTGGTCTCAGGGCGAGGCGATCGAGGCGATGACGCCGATGATCACGGTGATGGCGATCATCGTGCCGAAGATGAGCAGGAGCTTCTTCTGGCTGTTCGGGGGGTTCGGGTCGAGCACAGGCATGGGGTCAGTGTCGCATCCCGGCTTCGTCCTCGACCGTGCGGTCCCGCCCGGCCAGGATGCCGACCGCCATCTGCGGCAGCATCAGCCCGGCCATCAGCGCGAGCGGCAGTTCCCAGCCACCGCTGTGCTGGTAGAGCACGCCCACCAGCAGCGGCCCGGGGATGGAGATCAGATAGCCGGTGCTCTGCGCGAACGCGGAGAGCCGTACGACGCCGGCGCCGGTGCGGGAACGCATGCCGATCATGGTCAGCGCGAGCGGGAAGGCGCAGTTGGAGATGCCGAGCAGCAGCGCCCAGGCCCAGGCGCCGGCGGCCGGGGCCAGGAACAGGCCCGCGTAGCCCGTCAGTCCGCACAGGCCGAGGGCGACGACGATCGGGCCCTGCGTCTTCAGCCGGGTGGCCAGCCGGGGGATCACGAAGGCGAGCGGAACGCCCATGACCATGGTCACGGCGAGCAGCACACCTGCCGTGCCGGCCGGGACTCCGGCGTCGCGGAAGATCTTCGGCATCCAGCCCATGGTGATGTACGCGCCGGTGGCCTGGAGGCCGAAGAAGCAGGCGAGGGCCCAGGCGGTACGGCTGCGGGTGATGCGCGGGGCGGGTGCCTGCCCGGTCCGCCCGCCCGCGGACGCGCCGAGCCGCGCGGAGGCCGTGCCCGTACTCGTGCCCGTGCCTGTACCCGGACCTGCGCTCGTGCCCGTACCCCTGCCCCTGCCCCTGCCCCGGTCGCGGTCGCGGTCGCGCACCAGCAGGATCCACGGCAGGACGGCGACTGCGGCGAGCCCGGCCCAGACGACGAGACCGGTGCGCCAACTGCCGCCCAGCGCCTCCGTCATGGGCACGGTCGCGGCCGCTGCGAGCGCGGTGCCCAGCGACAGGGCCATCGAGTAGAGCCCGGTGACGCTGCCGACACGATCCGGGAAGTACCGCTTGACGATCACCGGCATCAGGACGTTGCTCACGGCGATGCCCACGAGGGCGAGCGCGCTGGCGGCGAGGAATCCGACGGTGCCGCCCGCGAAGGGACGTATCAGCAGTCCCGCGGTGATGGCGGTCATTCCGGCGCAGACGATGGCGGCGGGGCCGAAGCGACGGGCGAGCCGGGGCGCGGTGATGCCGAAGACCGCGAAGCAGAGCGGCGGTACGGACGTGAGGACTCCGGCGACGCTGCCGCTCATGTGGAGTCCGCTCTGCACCTCTGCGAGGAGGGCGCCGAGGCTGGTGATGGCGGGGCGGAGGTTGAGCGCGGCGAGGACGAGACCGACGACGACGAGCCGCGCGAGCCACGCCTGGGACTTCGGCGCGGGAGAATCGACCCGTGTACGGGGTGCCGTGGTCGCGGGGCTCAGGGTGCGGGTCTGGGTCTCGTCGGACATGGAGCCATCATAGAATCATGGGATGATTGGTTGTCCAATCCCGTACGACTCTGGCGTACGCCTGTGCGTACGGCTCCCCATCAACTTTCCGTACGGCTTTCATCCGACAGACTTCTGTATGACGTCGCTTACCGATCCCGCGGACAAGGAGCACCATGGCGCTGACCTCTCCCCGGCGTTCCGCCCTCTCGGACCAGGTGATCACCGAGCTGCGGAACCAGATCACCTCGGGTGAGTGGCCGGTGGGCTCGCGGATTCCGACCGAACCCGAACTGGTCGAGCAGCTGGGCGTGGCTCGCAACACCGTCCGCGAGGCGGTCCGCGCGCTCGCCCACAACGGGCTCCTGGACATCCGGCAGGGCTCGGGCACCTATGTCGTCGCGACGAGCGAGCTGGCCGGGGTCATGCACCGCCGGTTCGCCGACGCCGACCCGCGGCACATCGCCGAGCTGCGCTCCACCCTCGAGTCCTCCGCGGCCCGGCTGGCCGCCGAGCGCCGTACGGAGCGGGAGCTGAAGCAGCTGGACACGCTGTTGGCGCGCCGCGAAGAGGCATGGGAGTCGGGCGACGCCGAGGTGTTCGTCGCGGCCGACGCCACATTCCACCTGGCGGTCGTCGCAGCGTCCCACAACGACGTGCTGACCGCGCTCTACGCCGACCTGGGTGATCTGCTGCGCGACTGGCTGCGCGACGACGTGGGGCAGGAGCTGCGCCCGGAGAACCACATGGACCATGCGCGGCTGGTCGAGGCGATCCGCGCGTGCGACGGGGACACGGCGGCGTCGGAGGCCGCGAGCTACCCCTTCATGTGTCTGCGCAACGGCGTGTGAGCCGCACGGTCGCGATCGTCACGAACCGCACGGTCGCGATCGTCACGAGGGCCGGCGCAGATGGCTCACCCAGACGGTGCGTATCTCCTTCCAGCAGCGCTCGCTCAGTTCGGCGCGGCCGGTCGGGCCGAGGTCGACGGGCTTGCTGTCGGCGTCGACGTCCCACCACCGCTCGCACTCGACGTGGAGCTGGACCCGGTCGGTGTCCAGGTAGGGGTTGTGGCAGTACGCCGTGGCCCGGGAGCCTTCGACGTAGACGCTGCAGTCGGCCCCGAAGGGCCGGGGAGCGGACTCCCCGCGCGTCTGGGAAGCCGCTGGGGGTACCGGCCACAGAAGGGCCACCAGTACCCCCAGCGCGGACGCTGAACGCCAGGACGTACGCACAAGCAGACCTCCTCGGCCGTACTGCGGCGAACGCCGCTGCTGCACCACAAGGGAGGGATTGCCTCTCCAGGGTCACCCGGCCGGGGGGCTGTCCGCCCGTTCCATTGACCCGAACGGGCGATGCCCCGGCCCCCCGCACACAGCGGGTGACCGGGGCATCGCAGGCGTCCGGGCGACGCCCTGACATTCGTTACGCTGCGTTACGCACCCATCATGTGCACGCCACCGTCGACGTGGATGATCTCGCCCGTGGTCTTCGGGAACCAGTCGGACAGAAGCGCGACGACACCGCGGCCGGCCGGCTCCGGGTCGGCCATGTCCCACTCCAGCGGGGAACGGTGGTTCCACACGTCCGCGAGCTCCGTGAAGCCGGGGATGGACTTGGCAGCCATGGAGCCGATGGGGCCGGCCGAGATGAGGTTGCAGCGGACGTGCTGCTTGCCCAGGTCACGGGCGAGGTAGCGGGAGGTGGCCTCCAGCGCGGCCTTCGCCGGGCCCATCCAGTCGTACTGCGGCCAGGCGAACTGGGCGTCGAAGGTCAGGCCGACCACCGAGGCGCCCTCCTGCGGGATCAGCGGCAGGCAGGCCATGGTGAGCGACTTCAGCGAGAACGCGGAGACGTGCATCGCGGTCGCCACGGACTCGAACGGCGTGTTCAGGAAGTTGCCGCCGAGCGCGTCCTGCGGGGCGAAGCCGATGGAGTGGACGATGCCGTCCAGACCACCGAGCTCCTCGCGCACGGCGTCCTCGAGGCGGCCGAGGTGCTCGTCGTTGGTGACGTCGAGCTCGATGACCTTGGTGGGCTTGGGGAGCTTCCTGGCGATCCGCTCGGTCAGGGTGGGCCGCGGGAAGGCCGTCAGGATGATCTCCGCGCCCTGCTCCTGGGCCAGCTTGGCGGTGTGGAAGGCGATGGAGGACTCCATCAGCACACCGGTGATGAGGATGCGCTTGCCGGCGAGGATTCCACTCATGTGATCAGTGACCCATGCCCAATCCGCCGTCAACGGGGATGACGGCTCCAGTGATGTACGAGGCGTCGTCGGAGGCGAGGAACTTCACCGCGGCGGCGATCTCCTCCGGCTGCGCGTAACGGCCGAGCGGCACCTGCGAGACGATGCCCGCGCGCTGCTCGTCGCTGAGCACCTTGGTCATGTCGGTGTCGACAAAACCGGGCGCGACGACGTTGAACGTGATGTTCCGCGACCCGAGTTCGCGGGCGAGGGAACGGGCGAAGCCGACCAGGCCGGCCTTGGAGGCGGCGTAGTTGGCCTGACCCGCGGAGCCGAGCAGGCCGACCACGGAGGAGATCAGGACGACACGGCCCTTCTTGGCCCGCAGCATGCCGCGGTTGGCCCGCTTCACGACACGGAAGGTGCCGGTGAGGTTGGTGTCGAGAACGGAGACGAAGTCCTCCTCGGACATCCGCATCAGCAGCTGGTCCTTGGTGACGCCGGCGTTGGCGACGAGCACCTCCACGGGACCGTGCTTGTCCTCGATCTCCTTGTAGGCCTGCTCCACCTGTTCGGCGTCGGTGATGTCACACCTGACGGCCAGGCAGCCGAGCTGGGTCAGGGCCTCCGGCGGCTCCCCCGACCGGTATGTGATCGCGACCTTGTCACCGGCTTCGGCGAACGCGCGGGCGATGGCGAGGCCGATGCCCCGGTTTCCTCCGGTGACGAGAACCGAGCGGCTCAACGGATCACCCTTTCGATAGCGGTCTGGTACTGCGAAAACCTATCGGTACCGCCCCTTCTGCAAGGGATCGACCCCTGACAGTGGCGTACCGGATGCACTGTCGGGTCCCTACAGAAGGCCGCCCGGCGGGGCGGTCCCGAGCCCGGGCCCCTGGCCAGGACCGGTCCTGGCGTGTCGTTTCCCGACGTCGCCGGCTCGTTCCCCGGCATGCCCCGCCGTCGCAGACGGCAAAGCGATGGCCGTCGTGACTGTCGGCACTGCATGATTCACTGCGAGTCGTAATCGGTTGGGTCGAGAAGGGGAGGGCCGCTGTGCCCCATGACATCGATCAGTCTTTCCTGGCGCTGCCGCTGCGGGCGCTCGCCGACGCGGCGCTCGCGCGGGCCCGCGCGCTCGGCGCCGAGCATGCCGACTTCCGGCTGGAGCGGGTGCGCAGCGCGGCGTGGCGGCTGAGGGACGCGAAGCCCGCCGGTTCCTCCGACACCACCGATCTCGGGTACGCGGTGCGGGTCGTGCACGGCGGGGCATGGGGTTTCGCGTCCGGGGTCGATCTGACCATGGACGCGGCAGCGCGGGTCGCGAGCCAGGCCGTGGCAATGGCCAAGCTGTCCGCGCAGGTGATCGCGGCGGCCGGGTCCGACGAGCGGGTGGAGCTCGCGCAGGAGCCGGTGCACGCGGACCGTACGTGGGTCTCGTCGTACGAGATCGATCCGTTCACGGTCGCCGACGAGGAGAAGTCCGCGCTGCTGACGGACTGGAGCACGCGGCTGCTGCAGGCGGTTGGTGTGGCGCACGTGGACGCCTCGCTGCTCACCGTGCACGAGAACAAGTTCTACGCGGACACGGCGGGCACCGTCACCACGCAGCAGCGGGTGCGGCTGCATCCGCAGCTCACGGCGGTCGCTGTGGACGAGACGACCGGTGAGTTCGACTCGATGCGGACGATCGCGCCGCCGGTCGGCCGAGGCTGGGAGTATCTGACGGGGACGGGCTGGGACTGGGACTCCGAGCTGGAACAGATCCCGGAGCTGCTCGCCGAGAAGATGCGCGCGCCGAGCGTCGAGGCGGGGGCGTACGACCTGGTCGTGGACCCGTCCAACCTGTGGCTGACGATCCACGAGTCGATCGGCCACGCCACCGAGCTGGACCGGGCGCTCGGCTACGAGGCGGCGTACGCCGGCACGTCCTTCGCCACCTTCGACCAGCTGAACAAGCTGCGCTACGGCTCGTCGGTGATGAATGTGACCGGTGACAGGACGGCGGAGCACGGTCTCGCCACGGTCGGGTACGACGACGAGGGCGTCGAGGCGCAGAGCTGGGACCTCGTCAAGGACGGCACGCTCGTCGGCTACCAGCTGGACCGGCGCATCGCGCGACTGACGGGTCTCGGCCGCTCCAACGGCTGCGCGTTCGCGGACTCGCCCGGGCATGTTCCCGTGCAGCGGATGGCGAACGTGTCGTTGCAGCCGGAGCCGGGCGGTCTTTCGACGGAGGATCTGATCGGAGGCGTGGAGCGCGGCATCTACGTGGTCGGCGACCGGTCCTGGTCGATCGACATGCAGCGCTACAACTTCCAGTTCACCGGGCAGCGTTTCTACCGGATCGAGAACGGCCGGCTGGCCGGTCAGCTGCGGGACGTCGCCTACCAGGCGACGACGACGGACTTCTGGGGCTCGATGGAGAAGGTCGGCGGCCCGCAGACGTACGTCCTCGGCGGCGCCTTCAACTGCGGCAAGGCCCAGCCGGGCCAGGTCGCGGCGGTCTCCCACGGCTGCCCGTCCGCGCTGTTCCGCGGCGTCAACATCCTCAACACGACTCAGGAGGCCGGTCGATGAGCGGTCACCACGGAATCGGCCGGGGGTCCGGGGGACGACACCCGGGAAAGCACAGTCTCAACACGACTCAGGAGGCCGGTCGATGAGCCCTGTCAGCAAGCCGCACGAGATCGTCGAGCGTGCCCTCGAACTGTCCACCGCCGACGGGTGTGTGGTCATCGCAGACGAGCATTCGTCGGCCAATCTGCGCTGGGCGGGGAACGCGCTGACCACGAACGGGGTGACCCGGGGCCGTACCCTCACCGTGATCGCCACGGTCGACGGGACTCAGGGCACCGCGTCCGGTGTGGTGTCGCGGTCGGCGGTGACCGCTGACGACCTGGAGCCGCTGGTGCGGGCCGCCGAGGCCGCCGCCCGGGCCGCGGGTCCCGCGGAGGACGCGCAGCCGCTGGTGTCCGGCGTCCCGGTGGCCGGGGACTTCACGGACGCCCCGGCCGAGACGTCCTCGGCCGTCTTCGCGGACTTCGCGCCCGCGCTCGGCGAGGCCTTCGCCCGGGCCCGGTCCGGCGGACGTGAGCTGTACGGCTTCGCCAACCACGAGCTGACCTCGACGTATCTCGGTACGTCGGCGGGCGTACGGCTCCGCCACGACCAGCCGAACGGCACGCTGGAGCTGAACGCGAAGTCGCCCGACCGCAGCCGCTCGGCGTGGGCGGGCCGCTCGACGCGGGACTTCAAGGACGTGGACCCGGCGGCGCTCGACGGGGAGCTGGCGATCCGGCTGGGCTGGGCGGAGCGCCGTATCGAGCTGCCCGCGGGCCGGTACGAGACGCTGCTGCCGCCGACGGCGGTGGCGGATCTGCTGATCTACCAGCTGTGGTCGTCCTCGGGCCGGGACGCCGTGGAGGGCCGTACGGTCTTCTCGAAGCCCGGCGGCGGCACCCGCATCGGCGAGTCCCTCTCCGAGCTGCCGCTCACACTGCGCAGCGATCCGAACGAGCCGGGTCTTGAGTCCGCGCCGTTCGTGATCGCGCACTCCTCCGGTGACGACGCCTCGGTGTTCGACAACGGTCTGCCGCTGTCGGCGACGGAGTGGGTACGGGAGGGCACGCTGGACCGGCTTATCACCACCCGGCACAGCGCGGGCCTGACCGGGCTGCCGGTCGCTCCCGGCGCCGGCAATCTGATCCTGGAGGGCGGCGGCGAGCGGTCCCTGGAGGAGATGGTCGCCTCGACCGAGCGGGGGCTGCTGCTGACCTGCCTCTGGTACATCCGCGAGGTCGACCCGGCGACGCTGCTGCTGACCGGGCTGACCCGGGACGGCGTCTATCTCGTCGAGAACGGGGAGGTCACCGGCGAGGTGAACAACTTCCGGTTCAACGAGTCGCCGGTCGACCTGCTGTCGCGGGCCGCTGAGGCCGGGCGTACGGAGAAGACGCTGCCGCGTGAGTGGAGCGACTGGTTCACCCGGGCCGCGATGCCCGCGCTGCGCATCCCGGACTTCAACATGAGCTCGGTCAGCCAGGGCGTATGAGCCCGGCGGCGAGCCCATAGACTGCTGAAGCAGCAGACTGCGAAAGCAACCATCGCAGTCATCGCAGCCATCATCGTTTTCACCCTTGTTCGAGGAGATACAGGACCGTGACGGACATCGTCGACGAGCTGAAGTGGCGCGGGCTTTTCGCCCTGTCCACTGACGAGGACGCTTTGCGCAAGGCGCTCGCGGACGGTCCCGTCACGTTCTATTGCGGCTTCGACCCGACGGCGCCCAGCCTGCACGTGGGGCATCTGGTGCAGGCGCTCACCATGCGCCGGCTCCAGCGTGCGGGCCACCGCCCACTGGCGCTGGTGGGCGGGGCGACGGGTCAGATCGGTGACCCGAAGCCGACGGCGGAGCGCACGCTGAACGATCCGGAGACCGTCGCGGCCTGGGTGGAGCGGGTGCGTGCCCAGATCGAGCCGTTCCTGTCCTTCGAGGGCGAGAACGCCGCGGTGATGGTGAACAACCTGGACTGGACGGCGGGCATGTCCGCCATCGAGTTCCTGCGGGACATCGGCAAGCACTTCCGCGTCAACAAGATGCTGACCAAGGACTCGGTCGCCCGCCGGCTGGAGTCCGACCAGGGCATCAGCTACACCGAGTTCAGCTACCAGCTGCTGCAGGGCATGGACTTCCTGGAGCTGTACCGACGCTACGGCTGCGCGCTGCAGCAGGGCGGCAGCGACCAGTGGGGCAACCTGACCGCGGGCCTGGACCTGATCCACCGCCTGGAGCCGCACGCGAACGTGCACGCGCTCGCGACGCCGCTGATGACCAAGGCGGACGGCACCAAGTTCGGCAAGACCGAGGGCGGGGCGGTCTGGCTGGACCCGGAGATGACGACGCCGTACGCGTTCTACCAGTTCTGGCTGAACGTGGACGACCGGGACGTCTCCACGTACATGCGGATCCTCAGCTTCAAGAGCCGTGAGGAGCTCGAGGAGCTGGAGAAGCTCACCGAGGAGCGGCCGCAGGCGCGTGCCGCACAGCGTGCTCTCGCCGAGGAGCTGACGACGCTGGTGCACGGCGCCGACCAGTGCGCGGCCGTCATCGCCGCGTCGAAGGCGCTCTTCGGTCAGGGCGAGCTGAAGGAGCTGGACGAGAGGACGCTGAGCGCGGCGCTCTCCGAGCTGCCGCACGCGCGGGTGGCCGAGCCGGCCGCGGTGGCGGATCTCTTCGCCGAGGTCGGTCTGGTCGCGAGCAAGTCGGCGGCCCGCCGCACCATCAAGGAGGGCGGTGCCTACGTGAACAACGTGAAGGTGACCGCCGAGGACGCGGTGCCCGCCGCCGACGATCTGCTGCACGGACGCTGGCTCGTGCTGCGCCGCGGAAAGAAGAACCTGGCCGCGGTGGAGGTCACGGCCGGCTGATCCGGCACATGGCACACGACGGCGGCCGGGCGGGGCGATCAGGATCGAGCCCCACCCGGCCGCTGTCGTACACGGAGGCCCTCTGACCGCTGTCGTACGTGGGCGCCGCCAGGCCACAGTCGTACGCCCGGCGCCGTCAGGCCGCCTGCTTCTTGCCCCGCACCGACATGTAGAGCATGTCGCCGACACCGACGACGATCAGGGCGGCGACGATCTGCAGGGCGTGGCGGCCCCAGTCGATGCCCGGGGTCTCCGCGATCCCGAAGGCTCCCGCGAGGGCGTTGCCGGCGATCCCGCCGATGATGCCGAAGATCGTGATCAGCCAGAGCGGGCTGTGCTGCTTCCCCGGCAGGATCGCCTTGGCCAGCAGTCCCAGCACAAACCCGACAATGATCGCCCACAACCAGCCCATGGCTGCCTCCTGGTCGGATCGACGTGAGCAGTTACGGACAGTCTCAACGTATCGGCCATACGACGCATGTCGAACAGCTTCGTACACAGTACGCAGAGGTACCGTCCACCGAGGTGAAGCGGCCCCGGTCTCGAATGCGTCGGAGCGGCGGCGTACCGTTGAAGCAGGTCCGGACCTGGGGAGAGTCCGGCGTGGCAGCCGGGCGGTGGAACGACATGCGGAAGCACAGCACGACCGAGGTCTTCCGGATCACCGGAGCCCGTCAGGGACTGGCCGAAGATGTGCGCGGCCGGCAGCGCCGCTATGTGATCTCGATGTCGATCCGGACCCTGGCGGTGATCCTGGCCGCGACGCTCTGGAACGTCGAACGGCATGTGGCGATCGTGGCGCTGGTGCTGGGCGCGACGCTGCCGTACATCGCCGTGGTGATCGCCAACGCGGGCCGCGAGAGCGCTCCGAAGCTGCCCCCCACCTTCATCCCGGCCCCCACGCGTCCGGTGCTCGGCGCCGGACCTTCCGAACCGGAATCCGCCGCATCCGACCGGAAGGCCCAGGCGGAGGGGCAGGCGGAGGACGAGGCGGAACGGACGACCCGGCAGGGCTGACCGGCGACGCCGGGCATACCTGCCCGTGAAGCTCAAGAAAAGCTCAGATCAATCATGAAGTTCCTGTGCACCACAGCCCGTTCCGCGTGACATACTGCGTGTGCGCTCCGCATCCCCCGTCGGAGCGACGGACCGACGCCGGGCAGCTCCCCCCGTGGCTGCTCGGCGTCGCCACGTTGGGGACAATGATCCGGTGAGTGACGAGACCCCGATCTGTTCCGCGAAGGGCTGCCGGGCAGCCGCCGTCTGGGTACTGGCCTGGAACAACCCGAAGCTGCATACGCCCGAGCGCCGCAAGACCTGGCTCGCCTGCGACGAGCACCGCGAGCATCTGTCCCAGTTCCTCGGTGTCCGCGGTTTCCTGAAGGACGTCGTGACGCTCGACGCGTGGGAGCGGGATTCAGCCGCCGATGGCTGACATGGGGCGCTGGGGCTGGAGGAACGCCGGGTCGTCCAGACCGGATCCGGCCTTCTTCCCCCACATCGCGAGCTTCCAGATCCGGGCGATCTCCTCGTCCGGCGCGGCGGAGCGCAGAGCGCCTCGCAGATCGGTCTCCTCCTGCGCGAACAGGCAGGTGCGGACCTGTCCGTCGGCGGTCAGCCGGGTGCGGTCGCAGGCGCTGCAGAAGGGGCGGGTGACGGAGGCGATGACTCCGACCCGGTGCGGTCCGCCGTCCACGAGCCAGCGCTCGGCGGGCGCGGAGCCGCGTGCCTCGTCGCCCTCGGGCGTGAGACTGAAGCGCGTGCGCAACGACTGAAGGATGTCGCCCGCGGTGATCATCCCGTCACGCTTCCAGCCGTGCTGGGCGTCCAGCGGCATCTGCTCGATGAAACGCAGCTCGTAGTCGTGCTCGACGGCCCAGGCGAGGAGGTCGGGCGCCTCGTCGTCGTTGAGCCCCGGCATCAGGACCGTATTGACCTTGACCGGGGTCAGTCCGGCGTCGCGGGCGGCCTGGAGACCCTCCAGCACATCGTGGTGGCGGTCGCGGCGGGTGAGGGTCTTGAAGACGTCCGGGCGGAGCGTGTCGAGCGAGACATTGACCCGGTCCAGGCCGGCGGCCTTGAGGGCGGTCGCGGTGCGCTTGAGGCCGATACCGTTGGTCGTCAGCGACATCTTGGGGCGGGGCGCCAGCGCGGCGCAGCGCTCGACGATGCCGACGAGGCCGGGCCTCAGCAGCGGCTCGCCGCCGGTGAAGCGGACCTCGGTGATCCCCAGCTGGGTCACGGCGATACGGATGAGCCGGACGATCTCGTCGTCGGTGAGGAGGTCGGGCTTTGCGAGCCACTGCAGGCCTTCTTCGGGCATGCAGTAGGCACATCGCAGATTGCACCGGTCCGTGAGCGAAACCCGCAGGTCAGTGGCCACACGGCCGTAGGTGTCGATGAGCACTGTGGGCCCCCTCCCCATGTCCGGAAGTCGTACGGGAAAACATCAAGGTCGTACAAGAACTCGTATGGAAGCGAGCCTACGCGAGACCTCTGACAACGACAGGGGCCGTTTGCCACGAGGTGCGCCGCGGCCGCGTCGTAGAACCCTACGACGCGGCCGTGGTCATGCGTATGAAGGATTCCTCCTCAGTGGGCGCCGATGCCTGTGAGGGACTTGACCTCCAGCTCGGCGTACTTGCCCGCGTCCGGCTTCTCCTTGGAGAGCAGGGAGCCGATCCAGCCGAGCAGGAAGCCCAGCGGGATGGAGACGAGCCCGGGGTTCTCCAGCGGGAACCAGGCGAAGTCCGCCGAGGGGAACATCGACGTCGGCTTTCCGGAGACGACCGGGGAGAACAGCACCAGGACCACCGACGAGACCAGGCCGCCGTAGATCGACCACAGGGCGCCCTGCGTGGTGAACCTCTTCCAGAACAGGCTGTAGAGGATCGTCGGCAGGTTCGCGGAGGCGGCGACCGCGAAGGCGAGCGCGACCAGACCGGCCACGTTCAGATCGCGGGCCATCGCACCGAGGGCGATGGAGACGATGCCGATGAAGACGGTCGCCCAGCGGGCCGCGCGGACCTCCTCCTTCTCGCTGGCCTGTCCCCTGCGGATGACGTTGGCGTAGATGTCGTGCGCGAAGGACGACGAGGACGCCAGGGTGAGGCCGGCGACGACGGCGAGGATGGTGGCGAAGGCCACCGCGGAGATCACCGCGAGCAGGATCGCGCCGCCCGCCGAGTCGACGCCGCCGATGTGCAGGGCGAGCAGAGGCGCGGCGGTGTTGCCCGCCTTGTTGGAAGCCTTGATCTCCTCCGGGCCGACGAGCGCGGCCGCACCGAAGCCCAGCGCGATGGTCATCAGATAGAACCCGCCGATGATGCCGATGGCCCAGATGACCGACTTACGGGCGGCCTTGGCCGTGGGCACGGTGTAGAAGCGGATCAGGATGTGCGGCAGGCCCGCGGTCCCGAGCACCAGGGCGATACCGAGCGAGATGAAGTCCAGCTTGGAGGTGCCGGTCGCGCCGTACTTGAGGCCGGGCTCCAGGAAGGCCGCGCCCTTGCCGCTCTGCTCGGCGGCCTTGCCGAGCAGGTCGGAGACGTTGAAGTTGAACTTCCACAGCACCAGGAAGGTGATGAGCAGGGTGCCCGCGATGAGCAGGACGGCCTTGACCATCTGCACCCAGGTGGTGCCCTTCATGCCGCCGATGGTGACGTAGAGGATCATCAGAACGCCGACCAGGCAGACGATCGCGACCTTGCCCGCGTCGCTGGTGATGCCGAGCAGCAGTGAGACGAGGACGCCGGCACCCGCCATCTGCGCGAGCAGATAGAAGATCGAGACCACGATGGTGGAGGTTCCGGCGGCGGTACGGACCGGGCGCTGGCGCATGCGATAGGCGAGGACGTCGCCCATGGTGAAGCGGCCGGAGTTGCGCAGCGGTTCGGCCACGAGCAGCAGGGCGACCAGCCAGGCGACCAGGAAGCCGACGGAGTAGAGGAAGCCGTCGTACCCGAAGAGGGCGATCGCACCGGCGATACCGAGGAAGGACGCAGCGGACATGTAGTCGCCGGAGATGGCGAGGCCGTTCTGGAAACCGGTGAACTGGCGGCCGCCGGCGTAGAAGTCGGCGGCGTCCTTGGTCTGCCGGCCTGCCCAGACGGTGATGAACAGCGTCGCGACGACGAAGGCCGCGAAGAGCGTGATGATCAGCGGCCGGTGCTCGGTGGTGGCGCTCGATGCCGCGAGCTGCGCGTACTGGAGGGTGGTGCCGCTCATGCGCCGGCCTCCATCCCGGACTTGATCGCTTCCGCCTTGGGGTCGAGCTCGTCGGCCGCGTGCCGCGCGTAGAACCAGGCGATGAGGAACGTGGTGGCGAACTGGGCGAGCCCGAGGACAAGGGCCACGTTGATGTTGCCGAAGAGCTTGGTGCCCATGAAGCCGCCCGCGTAGTTGGACAGCAGGACGTAGAGCAGGTACCAGGTGATGAAGGCGATGGTCAGGGGGAAGGCGAAGGAGCGGTAGGTGCGGCGCAGTTCGCCGAATTCCGCACTCTCCTGCACCTCGACGAACGACTCTGTCGTGAGCTGGACGGGACTGGTGTCCGTGCCGCCGGGCGGCGGCGGTGCATCGGTAGCCACGGAATCTCCTCGCGACGCGGGTGCGGTAGGTGGACGGTTGGGACCTCTGCATGTGCCCGGGGGGGGAGCGGTGATGTCGCTCCTCCCCCTGACAACGGCACGGAAGGCGCCCCGAAGCGGTTCACCTTCGGCCTTTTCCTGTCGGGAGTTTCCGGCGAACTTCCGTCCGAAGCCTTGAAGTCGTTGATATGTGCCGATGATCGGCGATAGCTTCGCTCGTCATGTACCCGCCCAGTCACACGCCGTGGCTGGGCGGCTCGCCCGGATGATGTGGAGACCCCATGGCTCATCTGCCCGCCAGACGCAAGCGCGCAATAGCTCTGCCCGCCGGTCTGGCGCTCACGGCGTCGCTCGGATTCCTGCCCGCGGGCCCGGCGACGGCCGCACCCGCCGACGACACGCCCACTGCCGTCACGGCGAGCGGCCCGACTCTGTCGTACGTCGTCAACACCTCTGGCGGTCACTCCACCGCCACGTCGGTGAAGCGGGCGATCGAGAGGGCCGGCGGCACGGTGGTGATCGCCTACGACCGGATCGGCGTCATCGTCGTCCACTCGCAGAACCCCGACTTCGCGCGGCAGATCCGTACGGTGCGGGGTGTCGTCTCGGCGGGTGCCACCCGTACCAGCCCGCTGGCCGCGCAGAACGACCACGCCATCGACGCGGAGCAGCCGCTCACCTCCGCGGAGATGAAGGCGGCCGCGACGAACGCGACCGACGAACAGGATCCGCTGGAGCCGCTGCAGTGGGACCTGCCCGCCATCAAGGCGGACAAGGCGCACCAGCGGACGCTGGGCAGCAGCAACGTCACGGTCGCCGTCCTCGACTCGGGCGTCGACGACACCCACCCGGACATCGCGCCGAACTTCGACAGTGCGGGATCGGCCAACTGTGTGAGCGGCGTGCCGGTCACCAAGGACAAGGCATGGCGGCCGACGGCCACCGAGAGCGACCACGGCATGCATGTGGCGGGCACCATCGCCGCCGCCAAGAACGGCTTCGGCGTCACCGGTGTCGCTCCGGGCGTGAAGGTCTCCAGCCTCAAGGTGGCCAACCCGGACGGGTTCTACTACACCGAGGCGGTCCTCTGCGGCTTCATGTGGGCTGCCGACCACGGGGCCGATGTGACCAACAGCAGCTTCTACACCGACCCGTGGCTCTACAACTGCAAGACCGACGAGGACCAGAAGGCCCTGGTCGAGACGCTCACCCGGGCCACCCGGTACGCGGAGCGCAAGGGCGCGGTGAACGTCGCCTCGGCCGGCAACTCCCGTACGGACCTCGCCGCCGACGAGGTCACCGACACGACCAGCCCGAACGACACCACCCCGGTGTCTCGGGTCGTCGATCTGCGCGAGTGCCTGGACATCCCGGCCATGCTGCCGGATGTCGTCACGGTCTCGGCGACCGGCGCCAAGGGCCTGAAGTCGTCGTACTCGAACTACGGTCTCGGGGTCGTCGACATCGCGGCGCCGGGCGGTGACTCCACGGTGTACCAGCCGCCGGAGGCTCCGGCCACCAATGGCCGGATCCTTTCGACGACGTTCAAGGGCGGCCACACCTGGACCTACAAGGCCGGCACCTCCATGGCGTCCCCGCATGTCGCGGGTGTCGTCGCGCTCATCAAGTCGAAGCACCCGTACATCTCGGCGGCCGGGGTGAAGGCGCTGCTGTACGCGCAGGCCGACGACCACGACTGCGCCAACCCGTACGACATCGACGGCGACGGCAAGGTCGACGCGGTGTGCGAGGGCGGGAAGAGCGAGAACGGCTTCTACGGGGCCGGGATGACGGACGCACTGGACGCGGTGCGCTGGTAAGGCGGTTGGGGGAGGGCCCGGGCGTGAACGGTCACGCCCGGGCCCTTTCCATGTCCGGTCCTGGCACCGGGTGCCATAGTGCGGGGATGACTGACACTCCTTCACGCGGCGGGCGCGGTGGGCACGGTGGGCCCAGGGGGTCCGGCAGGTCCGGCAGGTCCCTGACTCCAGGCAGGTCCGGCGGCACGGAGCGGCTGTGGGCGGCGCTCGGCGGTGACCCCGCACTCACCGGGCGGGGCTCGTACGGCGGCCCGTCGGGGCTGCTCGCGGCCCGACTGCCGGTCATGGAGCTGGCCCGCGCCACGGTGGCGGTGTGCTCGCTCGCGGCGGCGGAGCACGCCGCGCGCCGCGCCGGCGGGAACTGGGGCTCCTGCCCCAGACCCCTGATTCGGGGGCTCTACCCCCGAACCCCCGCTCCTCGATCGCCGGAGCGGCTCCTATGGAGCCCGTCTGGGGTCTCCCCCAGCGAAGCTCCGGGGGAGATTGAGGACACGGCCGAAGGGCGTACGGGGGTCTGGGGGCCTGCGGCCACGCGGCGGAGCCGCACATCGAGCACAGCCGGGAAGGGGCGGGGAGGGGGGAGGCGGAAGCCGCACGCGCCCTACGGCTTGACGAGGACCTTCAGCGCGGTGCGCTCGTCCATGGCCCGGTAGCCGTCGGGGACACCGTCCAGGCCGACCGTCACGTCGAAGACCGGGGACGGGTCGACCGTGCCGTCCAGGACGTCCGGGAGCAGCTCGGGTATGTACGCACGGACCGGTGCGACGCCCCCGCGCAGTGCGATGTTGCGGTCGAACATGACGCCGAGGTCGAGACCGGTGCCGCTGCCGTGCGGGACGCCGACGTAGCCGATGGCGCCGCCGTCGCGGGTGATCCCGACCGCGGTGCGCATGGACTGCTCGGTGCCGACGGCCTCGATGACGGCGTGTGCGCCCTGGCCGCCGGTCAGTTCGCGCACGGCCGCGACGGCCTCGTCGCCGCGCGCCGCGACGACGTCCGTGGCGCCGAAGGTCCGCGCGATGTCGGTACGGACCTGATGCCGGCCGAGCGCGATGATCCGTTCGGCGCCGAGCCGCCTGGCGGCGAGCACCCCGCACAGGCCGACTGCTCCGTCACCGACGACGGCGACCGTGCTTCCCTTCGTGACGCCGGCACCGACGGCGGCGTGGTGGCCGGTACCCAGCACGTCTGAGAGCGCGAGGAGCGCGGTCAGCAGCCGGTCGTCGGAGGCGGCGGCCGCGGGGAGCTTGACGAGGGTGCCGTCGGCGAAGGGCACGCGCACGGCCTCGCCCTGGCCGCCGTCGCTGCCGGGCGAGCCCCAGAAGCCGCCCCGCGGGCAGGACGTGTGCAGCCCCTCCGCGCAGTACTCACAGGTGCCGTCGGACCACACGAACGGCGCGACGACGAGATCGCCGGGCACAAACCCGCTCACCCCGGCGCCCGCCTCCTCGACGACGCCCAGGAACTCGTGGCCGATCCGCTGCCCGGGCTGCCGTTCCGACTCGCCGCGGTACGCCCACAGGTCGCTGCCGCATATACAGGCCCGCAGGACCCGCACCACGACGTCGCCCGGCTCCTGCAGCCTCGGGTCGGGCACGTCCTCCACGCGCATGTCGAACGGGGCGTGGATCGTGGTGGCGCGCATGTCGGACGGGTCCTTGCTGTTCAGACGGCAGTACGCGCCTCACGGTACGCCCGGTCGGGTACGGGCGCGCACCCGAGTGTGCCCAGGGCACCCCGCGTCAGCAGATACTGCGCCCCCGCGTACGTGAGCGTGATCCAGAAGTCGGGCGCGGGAAGCTGCGGCCATTCGGCGATCCCGGTCGCCAGGAGCAGGTCGGAGAGCAGGAACAGCGCTCCGCCCGCCGCGGCGGTGCGCCCGAGGGCGCCAGACCGGTAGGCCATGGCGGTCAGCAGCAGCGAGTACCCGGCGACGGGGATCCGCAACTCCGCCGGCAGGTCGGCCCAGAGCAGCCCGATGGCACCGGCGAGGACCGCGCCGTACGCGATGCCCAGGGCCGGGCTCGTGCGCCTCCTGCCGAAGAGCACGAGGTAGCAGACGTGCCCTGCGGCGAAGAGCCCCATCCCGACAAGGAACGCCCAGTCGGCGTCGGCCATCAGGAACACGTCCCCGCCCCAGCCGCAGAGCAGCGCCGCGACGAGCAGCCGGGGCGCGCCCCGGGTCGCCGCGTATGCCGCGAGCAGCGCCATCAGCAGCGGCTTGGCGATCAGATGCCCGGTGTCCTGGCCGGCGAGCAGCGCGCTCAGGTCGGCGGCGAGTGCCATCCAGAACGCGCCCGGCAGCACGCGGGCCAGGCGCTCCCGGTTCATGAGGAACGCTCCTGCCCGGCGGCCGCGGCCACGCCCCCCTCGGCGGGCTGCCATCCCGGCCCCCGGAACAGCCGCCCGGCGCGCTCGTGCCAGTTGCCCGCCGCCCGTACGTCCCGGGCGATGGCGACGTACTCGTGCGTGGCGACGCGCAGCGGGTTGTACGTCGCGATGTTCTTGGTGAGCCCGTACACGGGCCGCTCGGTCTCGGCCGCGAACGACCGGAAGACCCGGTCCCAGATGATCAGGATCCCGCCGAAGTTCCGGTCCAGATAGCCGCCTTGGGAAGCGTGGTGCACCCGGTGGTGGGAGGGGGTGTTCAGTACGTACTCGAAGGGCCGCGGCAGTTTGTCGATCCGCTCGGTGTGGATCCAGAACTGGTACACGAGGTTCGCGGAGGAGCAGAACGCGAGGGCGGCCGGGTGGACGCCGCAGGCGATCACCGGCAGGTAGAACGGCCAGGAGGTGAACCCGGTCCACGGCTGGCGCAGCGCGGTGCTGAGGTTGAACTTCCGGCTGGAGTGGTGGACGACGTGGCAGGCCCACAGGATCCGGATGACGTGATGACCGCGGTGGGACCAGTAGTAGAAGAAGTCCTGCGCGAGCAGCATCAGCAGGACCGTCCACCAGAGGACGGGGACGCGGAGCGGGGTGAGCTCGTACACCGCGGTGTAGATCGCGACGACCGGGATCTTCCACAGGAGGTCGAAGCCGAGGCTGCCGAGACCCATGCTGATGCTGGTGGCGGCGTCCTTGGTCTCGTAGCCGGCGGCGTCCTCGTCGGGATGGAGCCGGTAGCTCACCATCTCCACGACGGTGAGCAGGACGAAGGCGGGTATCGACCACAGCACGGCGTCGGGCAGGTTGGGCGGCATGCGGGCACCGTAGAGGCGGGTCCGGTGGCTCGGCCAGATGGTGTTACCGACAAGTTTGTGAGACGACTTGTCAGCAGGTTTTGGTGACTTCTGCCAAGGCGGCGGCCGTAGTCTTCTGTGTCCGGGGGACGAGAGACGGGACACGTACGGGGGAACTGTCGTGCAGGGACTGGAAGTCGCGTTGGTCCGGCTCGCGGGGACGGTGCTCGGCGCCATGGCCAAGTCCCTCCTCGCGCCGCGGCCAGGGGCCGGCCTGGTGAAGGCGCCGGTGCGCCCCTTCCCGCGCCCGGCGGGCGCGGACCGGCTGGCGAAGGTGCTGGGCGGGCGGCTCACGGACGCGTACGCCGGGCTGCCGGAGCACGAGCGGCTGGCGGCGGTCGACGCGGTACGGGACACCTTCGCGACGGCTGGGGCCATCGACCCCGACCGGCTCTTCGCGGTGGACCTCGACCCCGCGCGGTTACGAGCCGAGCTACGGGCACCGGCCGGCGCTGGGCTGAGCTCTCGTGCGGCCGAGTTGTACGAGGAGCTGCTGGGCCTGTGTTGCGAGCATGTGGTGGAGCAGGCGACCGCCCATCCGTCGTTCGCGGCGCGGGCTGCCGTGGAGCACGTACGGATGGCGGGACGGACCCGGGACGCCGTGGAGACGCTGACCGGGCGCAGCCCGGACGCGGTGGCCCTGGAGTTCGAGCAGCGTTACGCGGACTACGTGGCGGCGACGCACGGGCGGCTGGAGCTGTTCGGGCTGACGCTGGGGCGATCGGCGCGGGAGTGGCCGTTGGACACGGCGTACATCAGCCTCACGGTCAGTGCGGACGCCGGGAAACGGGACGGCTTCGATCTCCCCCGCACGGGCCAGGTGGCCGTCAGGGCCGAGCAGATCCTGACCACCACCGACCGGCTGCTGCTGCGCGGGCCCGCGGGCTCCGGCAAGAGCACGCTGGTGCAGTGGCTGGCGCTGAACGCGGCCCGGCGCAGCTTCCGGGGCGAGCCGGGGGACTGGAACTTGTGCGTCCCTTTCGTGCTACGGCTGCGTGCCTTCACCTCGACAGCCGATCTGCCCACCCCCGAGGACTTCCTGCGGGCGACCGGGATCCCGATGAGCGCGCCCGCGGGATGGACCGAGCGCATGCTCACCGAGGGCCGGGCGCTGATTCTCGTCGACGGCGTGGACGAGGTCCCGATGCGCCTGCGGACCCGTACCGAGGCATGGCTGAAGTCCCTGATCGCGGCCTATCCGGACGCCCGCTACGTGGTGACGACCCGCCCGTCGGCGGTGCCGGAGGACTGGCTCGCGCGGCTCGGCTTCACGGCGCACTCGCTGCTTCCCATGGACCGCGACGACATCCGCTCGTTCATCGGCCACTGGCACGACGCGGCCCGCCTGGAAGGCCTCTCCGACAGTGAGCACGGTGAACTGGAGGCATACGAGGCGTCTTTGCGCCAAGCCGTCGCCACCCGCCGGGATCTGGGCCGGCTCGCCACCAATCCACTGATGTGCGCACTGCTGTGTGCGCTGAACCGCGACCGCCGGATGCAGTTGCCCCGGGCCCGCAAGGAGCTGTACGACGCGGCCTTGGACATGCTGCTCGTACGCCGTGACACGGAGCGGGAGATCACCGGCGTCGAGGGCGTCGACCTCACGCGGGAGGAGCAGACGGCACTGCTGCAGCGGCTCGCGTACTGGCTCATCCGCAACGGGCAGGTGGAGGCCGACCGGCCCGAGGTCGTGGAGATGCTGGCCGAGTGGCTGGCCGCGATGCCACAGGTGCGGGGCACGGACGAGCAGGTGCTCGCGCACCTGCTCATCCGCAGCGGGCTGCTTCGCGAACCCGCGCCGGGCGCCGTGGACTTCGTGCACCGGACCTTCCAGGACTATCTGGGGGCCAAGGCGGCGGTGGAGTCCCGGGACATCGGGATGCTGGTGCGCAACGCGCACGACGACCAGTGGGACGACGTCGTGCAGATGGCGGTCGGGCACGCACGGCCGGCGGAACGAGCCCGGCTGCTGAAGCAGTTGTTGCGACGGGCCGACCGGGCACCGAAGATGCGACACCGGCTGGTGCTGCTGGCGGCGGCGTGCCTGGAGCATGCGCCGGAGCTGGACCCGTCCGTTCGGGCCGACGTCCAGGCCCGTACTGAGGAGCTGCTGCCGCCGCGGAGCCTGGAGAAGGCAGAGGAGCTCGCGAAGGTCGGCGAGCTGGTGCTGGAGCTGCTGCCGGGGCCGGAGGGGCTGGACGAGGATGCGGCGGCGGCCGTGGTGCGGACGGCGGCGCTGGTGGGGGGTGACGCGGGGATGGGGGTGATCGCGCGGTTCGCCGAGGATGTTCGCTTCCCGGTCGCCTACCAGGTTTCGTACAGCTGGGGCGCCTTCGACGCTGCGGAGTATGCCGAGACGGTGCTGGCGCACGCCACGCTGCCCGACACGTATCTCAAGGTCCGCACGGCGGAACAGGTCGCGGCGCTCGCACGGCTGCGCCACCTCACGTGGATCCGCCTCGAAGGCGACCACGGAATCCCGTCGGAGATCACGCAGCACACAAGGGTGGAGTCGCTGTTCCTCAATCAGGACCAGGGCCTGAACGATCTGTCCCCATTGGCCGCGCTGCCCCGGCTGAATCTGCTCGGCATCGACGCCTGTCCCGCGCTCACGGATCTCGGCTCCCTGCGCGGACTGCCTCTTCGGAAGCTGTGGCTCTACAACCTCACGGACGGCCTTTCCCTCGCGCCGGTCGATGACCTGACCGCACTCCAGCTGTTGGCGCTCGATTTCGCAGCGGGCGTGTCCAGCGTCGGGGAGATTCCCGCCCCGCGCGGGCTCACGCGTCTCGGTCTTTTCGATGAGGCCCGAGGCATCAGCCTCGACGGGCTCGAGCGCTGGCCCGGCCTGGAGTGGCTGACGGTCTCGGGTGACGCACAGGCCGGAGAACTGGCCCGCCATCCACACGACTTTCCGCTCCACACCCTGCAGATCATCGACCAGTCGTCGCTCGATCTCGCCACCGTTTTGCGTCATCGAGGACTGATCGAACTGTACGTGGGTCGCAGCCGACTCGCCTCCGGCCTCGGACCGTTGCGGGAGCTGCCCAGGCTGACCCGCCTGTCACTCGGCGACTGCGGCCCCGTCGACATCTCGCCGCTGGCCGGCAAGGAGCAGCTCACGATCGTCGCCCACAACGGGACGCAGCTCATCGGTGCAGAGCTGTTCCCGCCCGAGCGCATCAACCGCACGCGCTAAACCCCCGCCGCCCCCAGCAACGACCCCGCCGCGTACGTCACCCCCATCGCCAGCGCTCCCCCGCCCACGTTCCGCACCACCGCCCGCCCCACCGGCGCCGCTCCCAGCCGCGCACTCCACCAGCCGGTGAAGCTCAGCGCGACGAGCACCGACACCACGGTCACCCACAGCCGCACGGTCGCGGGCGGGAGCACGATGGCCAGCAGCGGCAGCAGCGCGCCCACCGTGAACGCGAGGAAGCTCGCGCCCGCTGCGTGCCAGGGGTTGGCCAGCTCGTCGGGGTTGATGCCCAGCTCGACCCGCGCATGCGCGCGCAGGGCGTCGCGTTCGGTGAGCTGGACCGCGGCCTCGCGGGCCACCTCGCGCGAGAGGCCGCGGTCCTCCAACAGGTCCGTGAGCTCGTCGAGTTCGGCCTCCGGCTGCTCCCGCAGTTCTCGCTTCTCGACGGCCAGCGCCGCCTTCTCGGAGTCGCGCTGGGTGGAGACCGAGACGTACTCGCCGGCCGCCATGGACATGGAGCCGGCGAGCAGTCCGGCGAGGCCGGCGGTGAGCAGGGCCGCTCGGTCGCTGGTCGCGCCCGCGACGCCGACGACGAGGCCGGCCGTGGAGACGATGCCGTCGTTGGCGCCGAGTACCGCGGCGCGGAGCCAGTTGAGGCGGGTGCCAAGGGGTTCGCCGTGGGGCTCGTGGTGCGCTGGTTCGGTCACCCGGGGAGGGTCTCATCCCGGGCGGTCACCAGACGCGTACCGACCCGCCCGGGGCGAAGGCGGGACTGGTGGCGTCGGCCGGGACCTCCTTCAGGGGTTCGGCGATTTCCGAGACCGTGGGGCCGGCTTGCGCCGCGATGCCGTCCAGCAGATCGAGGTCGAAGCCGTACACCCGGGCCGCGTTCCCGCCCGCCATCGCCGCGACCTCCTCGCGCGGCAGGCCCGCGTAGGCGATGCGGAGGCCTTCGCGGGAGTACGGGGTCGTGCCCTCGTCGTGCGGGTAGTCGCTCCCCCACATGATCTTGTCGAGGCCGATCCGGTCGCGCAGCGGCACCTCGTGGGGGCGCATGAAGCTCGCGCCGACGAAGCAGTTGTCGCGCCAGACCTCGCTCGGGCCCTTGCCCATGGAGGCGGCGAGACCGGCACCGAACTTGGACTCCGCGGTGGAGGCCCGGGAGGCCGCGGCGACGAGCCGCCCGTGGTAGTAGTCGAGCATCTCGACGACCGCCGGGATCCAGCCCGAGCCCTGTTCGGTCAGCACCAGTTTCAGCCCGGGGTGGCGGCGGAAGGCACCGCCGAAGATCAGGTGCCAGAGCGCCCGGTGGGAGAACCACGTCGTCTCCACCATGAAGACGGCCCGCGCGGCCGGTTCGTCGCCGAGCGGCGGGGAGGCGGACCCGCCGTGGTGATTGACCGGTACGTCGAGCTCATCGCAGACCGCCCACAGCGGGTCGTACGTCGCCGAGTACAGCTCCGGGACGCCGGACCCGGGCGGGGCGCCGGGCAGCAGGATCCCCCCGGTGAGACCTGCCTCCTTGCTGCGGCGGACCTCGGCGACCGCCTCGTCCACGTCGTTCAGCAGGATCTGCGCGACACCCGCCCGGCGGCCGGGGACGAGGGAGCAGAAGTCGGCGAGCCAGCGGTTGTGGGCGCGCAGCCCGGCCCAGCGCTGCTCGTACTCCTCGCGTGTCGGCGCCGGAGCCATCAGCGATGCGGAGGGGAAGAACGGCGGGATGGTGTTGGGGAAGACGACTTCGGCGACGATGCCGTCGGCCTCCAGTTCGGCGACCCTGCGGTCCGAGTTCCAGTTGCGGTCGGCGGTGTCGGCGAGGAGGTCCTCGTACGGATTGACGTATGTCGCCGCCCATGCGTCGAAGTCGTCGTGGTGGCGCTTCTCCAGATACGGCTTGTAGTCGAGGAGATCGGCGCCCGCGTGACAGTCGGCGGAGATGACCGTGTAGCGGTCCTCACTCATGACGACACCCCCAGGGACGGGAAGTCGTGGTCGGTCAGCCAGTGGCGGCCGACCTCGCGCGACCTGGCCCATGACGCCTCGACGGCCGGCTGGTCGTCGGACTGGCCGAGATCGGCCGGGGTCGGGCCGATACGGCGGGCGATCGGGGCCAGCTTGTCGGTGTCGAAGCCGAAGACCTCGGCGGCCGCGAGGCCCAGGATGCGACGGGTCTCCGCGACGGGGATGTCGTGGAAGGTGTTCTTCAGCCAGGCACGGGTGTTGGGCCAGGTGCCCTCCGGGTGGGGGAAGTCGGAGCCCCAGAGGATGTTGTCGATGCCGATCTCGTACCGCTGGGCGAGTTCGCGCCGTTTCGTGTTGGTGGCGCAGATGAAGATCTGCCGGTCCAGATACTCGCTGGGCGGCCGCTTCAGCTCGGCGAAGGGCGAGAGCTTCTTGCCGCCGTGCGCGCCGAGGTAGAGCCGGTCCATGAACCACAACAGGTTGGGCAGCCACCAGCAGCCCGACTCGGCGACGCCGAACTTCAGTCCGGGGTGGCGCTCGAAGACCCCGGACCAGAGCAGGAACCAGAGCGGTCTGGCCGGCCACCAGGTGACCTCGGAGACGTAGATGCCCAGGTGGTCTCCGTACTCGTGGCGGGGCGCGGCGCCGGAGTGGGTGACCAGCGGCATGGCGGTCTCGGCGGCGGCCGCCCAGACGGGGTCGTAACGCCGGTCGTGGTACGGGGCCTTGTCCACCCACATGGAAGGGATCATGAGCGCGCCGAGACCGGATTCCCTGGCCCGGTGGATCTCGGCGACGACACGGTCGACGTCACCGGTGACGGGGAGGAGGGCGACCCCGCAGTGCCGCTCGGGACTCTCGGAGACGAACTCGGCGAGCCAGCGGTTGTGCGCCTGCGCACCCGCCATGCCGAGCTCGGGGTCCTGGTCGCCGGAGAGACCGAGTCCGACGCCGAAGGGGGCGGCGGTCTGGCTGTCGACGGCGTCCGCGTCGGGGAAGACCACCTCGGCGGCCACCCCGTCGCCGTCGAGTTCCTTGAGCCGCTGCGCGGTGTCCCAGCCGCCGCGCAGGCCTTCCTCGTTGTCGCTGAACCACTTGCTCGCGAAGGCCTCGTTGCGTACGCCGAGGCGGGTCATCTCCTCGCGGCGGCGGTCGCGCCCGGCGAGGAACTCGTCGAAGTCAGGGTGGAAGCGGGAGTCGAGGTAGGGCCGGTACTGCTCGGTGGGCAGGCCGGCGTGGCAGTCGGAGGAAATGATCAGATACGGGTCGTTCGGCTCTGTCAACGCGCTCACCTCGATCGGGATCGCTGCGGGATGGCTGCGAAATGGCCGCGGTCTCGCCGCGGATCGCCGCGGATCGCTGCGGATCGCTGCGAAATCACCGCCGGTTCGCGGGCGGATTCGCCGCGGATTCGCCGCGGACGTGCTCGACGCTCAGTCGAGAATGAAGCTCTCCAAGTAGTCAGGCGCGGAGCGGCTCAGCATCGACTGCGAGCGCGCCCGGATCTGCCGGTCGCTGTGCTCGCTCGCCGGGAGCATCCAGAAGCGGTCGGCCCTGATCCCGTCCACGACATGCGCGGCGACCTCGTCCACCGGTGTGAATGTCACCTCGTGCCCGGCGGCCCTCATCGCCGCCTCCCACTGGTCGAGGCTGCGGTACGGGGTCTTCCGCGGCCGCTCCTTGGCGTAGCGCGACGGCCGGTTGCGGTGCGATTCCCACAGGCCGGTGCGGAGCATGTGCGGGCCGGGAAAGAGGACCGACGCCCCCACCCGCGCGCCCTCCGCCTTCAGATGCGCGTACAGCGACTCGGTCATCGTCACGACCGCCGCCTTGGTGACGGCGTACACGGACGCGGTGGGCAGCGGGGCGATACCGCCGTCCCCCGATGAGGTGTTCACCACGTGGCCGGGCTCACCGCCGGCGATCATCCGGGGGACGAAGGCCTGGATGCCGTGGAAGACACCCCACACGTTCACGGCGAACGCCCACTTCCAGTCGTTCGGCTCGTGCTCCCACATCCGGCCCTCGGCGCCGGAGCCGACGCCCGCGTTGTTGCACAGCACATGCACGGCGCCGAAGGACTCGTAGGCCGCGTCGGCGAGGCGCTGTACGGAGTCCCGGTCCGAGACGTCCACGACCTGTGCGAGGACGTCCGCGCCGCCCGCGACGAGATCGTCCACGGCCTTGCGCAGCCCGCCTTCCTCGACGTCCGCGAGAACGACCCTCAGGCCCTCCTCCGCGAACCTCCGCGCCATCGCCAGTCCGATGCCGCTCGCCGCGCCGGTGACGACGGCGACCTGTCCGCGTGCCAGCCTCATCGGACGCTCCCCTCCGGCGGTCCGTCGAGGATCTGCTGCGGGTCGTCGTAGCGCTGGTGGATGTACGGCAGGAGCGCCTGTGCGCTGACCCGTTCCGCCACGCGCCCCTTCTGGTCGGTGGTCTTCTCGCCGATGGTGAGCTCCACCAGCTTCCGTACAGGCAGGTCGGCGACCGGGTCGTACATCGACTCGCGCAGCACGACGTCGCCGGTGAGCTGCTCCAGCTTGCGGATCTTCTCGTTGCGCACGCAGTGGACGAGGACCGGCTCGGCGTCGAAGCCGGAGCCGGCCCCGTCCACGGCCGGAAGGAACTTGAAGTAGAAGTCCACCTTCTCGGTGGGCTCGGGCAGTGGCAGCGGGCCGCTCACCGCGCCCCGCACCTCCACGAAAGCGATCCCGTGCCGGGCAAGGGCCGCCCGGACGAGCAGGCCTTCGCGGTCGACGGTCACCTCGCCCAGCTTCTTCGGCTCGCCGAAGACCTCACGGCCGCCGATGAGGGCCCGCTCATGGGTCATCGGCATGACGAGCGGATACCAGCCCTGCTGGTCGCCGTGGGCGGCGGCGACGGCGACCGAGCCCGCGCCTGGGGGTACCTCCCGTGCCGAAGGCCTCGGGGGAGGATAGCCGGGCAGATCGACCTTGCTGATGTTGGCTCGTACGAGGGGGCGTTCGGCGGGTTTGAGCGGCGGCGGCAGAACGGCCGCGACCACGTCCGGGTCGGTCTCCCACACCGCCACGACGCCCGTGGACCAGATGTCGGGGAGTTCGGCGCCGGCTGCGCGGGCGGCCGCGATCTCGACCTCGGTGCGCGCGCCGTACCGTACGCGTGCCATGTCGTACCACCCTTCGTCGGGGGCGCGTTCCCTGATGCGGGCTGCACAGTTACATGCGCTGGGCAAAGGGTCCAGAGACGTGCGCATCCGATTTCGGCACGCCTCGTTCGGGTGAACGCATGGGAGAATCGGTCGGCTTGAGGCAAGAAGCTCGTACTGTTGTACATGCGCATCGCAGTTCACCCGCGGCGTCGAGTGGCACCGCCCCCGTACCACCGGAGGATGGTGCGGGGCATCGGACCAGTCAGGCCCGGCCGGACTCGTTGCGCAACAGGGACTCCGCCCGCCGCGAACTGGATCACACGCAGGACGTGTGCCGCCGCCGCGGTGCGTACGCGGGGAACCAGGTCACCCAAGACCGTTCGGGGTGACCCGCTGCACAAGAGCCGGCCCCGCCTCGCAGCGCCCAGGAACGGTAAAGAGCCGTGCACGCCCCGGAGCAGGGGGCGCCGACCTCGAATCTGGTCGGGCCTGTGAAGGGCCGTGCCGAGCCACACGGTTCCAGATCGTCGGCTTCGTCCTGGTGGAGCGGAACCGGGAGCGCGCGCCCCTGCAGTCACCCGGCGAGGAGGAGCTGTGGGGCACCGAGAGCGCGGAGGACGACCCCGCCCTGGCCCGCGCGCTGGCCCGTCCGACCGACCCGGAGAAGCTGTTCGCCACGTCCGTGAAGGCGCTGGTGAAGGCGCTGGTGAAGGCGCTGCTCGCATGACTCGCCGGAGCTCGCCGTAAGTTCCGCTCCTGTCGCATCACCCGATGCGGTGGCAGCGCGCGCCCGAGATCCCTCACCCGTACGGGCAGGGTCAGGGCAGCCCCCAGGGCCGCCCCCAGGTGGCTCAGGGGCCGTCATGTGCCGTGCGAACGGAAGCTGTTCTTCTGACCGGCTGCCGCCGGGTTCCCGGACGGGCCGGGACAGCGCTGTCAGTGGGGGCCCGTAAGCTCTGTGACCATGCTCGACGACCGTACGACAGCAGCAGCGTGGCCGACCGCGTACCCACAGGGGTATGCGGTCGTCGACGTGGAGACCACCGGACTCGCCCGCGACGACCGGATAGTGTCGGCTGCCGTCTATCGACTGGACGCCCTGGGCAATGTCGAGGACCACTGGTACACGCTGGTGAATCCCGAGCGGGATCCGGGTCCGGTGTGGATCCACGGCCTGACGAGCGATGTGCTGGAGGGCGCACCCCTCTTCAGTGATATCGCCCGTGAGTTCGCGGACCGGCTGGACGGCCGGGTGCTCGTCGCGCACAACGCGATCTTCGACTGGTCGATGATCGCCAGGGAGTACGCACGGGCGGAGCGCGTCGCGCCCGTACGGCAGCGCCTGTGCACCATCGCGCTCTCCAAGGAGCTGGCGCTCCCGCTGCCCAACCACAAGCTGGAGTCGCTCGCGGCGCACTTCGGCGTCGTGCAGCGGCGCGCGCACAACGCGCTGGACGACGCGCGGGTGCTGGCCGAGGCGTTCCGGCCGAGTCTGCACACGGCGGCGGAGCGCAATGCGCGGCTGCCGCTGCTGGAGTGCCGGCCCCTGACCGAGTGGTCCTCGGCCCCTCCCGCGCCGCGCATCGGCCACCAGACGTCGTACCGGCAGAACAGCTGGCGTCCCGCACGTAGGCGGCCCGCGTGCCCGTACCCCAACCCCGGGCGTTACGAAACAGATAAACCACTCAAGCAGGGCATGAGGGTGGCGTTCTCCGGAGATACGTCCATCGAGCGGGAGCTGCTGGAGGACCGCGCGATCGAGGCGGGCCTCCATGTCGCGACGAGCGTCTCCCGGCTGACGAGTCTGCTCGTCACGAACGATCCGGACGCGGCGACGTCGAAGACGGTGCGGGCCAGGTCGTTCGGCACGCCGATCGTCGACGAGGCCGCGTTCACGCAGTTGCTGAGGGACGTCGCTCCCGCGGAGGCCTGACGGCGCGATGCCGCCGAAGGTCCGCTGCGCCGGTCGGGTGCAGCCTCGCCGACCCGCCCGTCCGGATCTTGCTCCGGTCTCCCGCGCTCCGGAGCATGCGGCGCATGGCACGTTGCGAGGTCTGCGGAAACGACTACAGCATGTCCTTCGAGGTGCACGCGCAGGGCGCGGTGCACGTCTTCGACTGCTTCTCCTGCGCCATCCACCGGATGGCGCCCATCTGTGAGCACTGCCGGGTCCAGATCATCGGCCAGGGCGTCGAGGTGGAGGGCCACTGGTACTGCGGCGGTCACTGCGCCCGCGCGGAGGGAAAGGCGGGCATCGTCGACAAAGTGTGAGCCCGCCCCCCGGCAGGCCGCCGCCCCGGGCCACTCCCCGGAACGCGTCCCCGACCAGTCCCCCGGACCGGGTCCGGGGCTGCCCCGCCCCGTCCCCGGACCCTCCCTCCGAGCACCCCACGACCGAGTTGTACGGTCGTGGGGTGTACCGCTTCCTGTTGTCCCGGCAGTGGGTGATCCTCACCCTCGTCTTCCTCGTCCTCATTCCCGTGATGGTCGAGCTGGGCTTCTGGCAGCTGCACCGGCACGAACACCGGGTCGCCCAGAACAAGCTGATCTCGGACAACCTCACCGCGCGGCCGGTCCCCGTCACCGAACTGACCGCCCCCGGTCACACCGTGCCGCGCGCCGACTACTGGCGGCGGGTCACCGCGAAGGGGACGTACGACACCGCGCACGAGGTCGTCGTACGCCGACGCACCAACAGCGACGAACGGGTCGGCGTCCATGTGCTGACCCCGCTGGTCCTCGCCGACGGCCGCGCCGTCCTGGTCAACCGTGGCTGGGTGCCCGCCGCGGCCGACCAGACGGCGTTCCCCGTCGTGCCGCCCGCGCCCAAGGGCGAGGTCACCGTCACCGGCCGGCTGATGGCCGACGAGACGACGGATGCCAGCGGCATCAAGGACCTGCGCGGACTGCCGCCCCGTCAGATCATGCTGATCAACAGTGAGCAGCAGGCGAAGGGCCTCGGCAGGCCCGTGCTCGGCGGCTATCTGCAGCAGACCGCGCCCGAGCCGCCCGGAAGCACGCCCGAGCTGATCCCCGCCCCGGACCACGACTCCATCGGCCCCCACATGGCGTACGCCGTCCAGTGGTGGCTGTTCGCGGCCGGTGTGCCCGTCGGCTGGGTCGTCCTCGTACGCCGCGAGAGGCGGGACCGGGCGGCTGCGGCCGCGCAGCCCGCAACCGGACCCACGTCCGCAACCGATCCCGCGTCCGCGTCCGGGCCGGCGGCCCCGGCCGCGCCGGCGTCGGCGTCCACTTCTGCGCAGGGCCCTTCCTAGGGAAGCGCGCCGCGGGAACACTCGGGGCGCGTCGGCAGACGGGTTGCCGGACAGACGGGCTGCCTGGCTGCCGGGTTGCCGGGCTCTGACGGAACGTCCTCGGCCATATCGGACTGTTGGGATCCGGCCTCGCCCAGGCCGCGTACGAGACGGCAGGATAGGGCCATGGATCTTGGACTGAAGGACCGTGTCTACGTCGTCACCGGAGCCACCCGGGGCCTGGGGAACGCCGCGGCCCGGGCGCTGGCCGCCGACGGCGCGAAGGTGATCGTCACCGGGCGGGACGAGAAGGCAGCCGCGGACGCGGCGGCCGCGATCGGCCCGGACGCCGTGGGCATCGGAGCGGACAACGCCGACCCGGCGGCCGCCGGGAACCTGATCGCCGCGGCGCGCGAGCACTTCGGCCGCTTCGACGGCGTTCTGATCAGTGTCGGCGGACCGGCGCCCGGGTTCGTCGCGGACAACACGGACGAGCAGTGGCAGTCGGCGTTCGAATCGGTCTTCCTGGGCGCGGTGCGGCTGGCACGCGAGGCCGCGGCGGCGCTGAGCGACGGAGGGGTCATCGCCTTCGTCCTGTCCGCCTCGGTCCACGAACCGATCCCGGGGCTGACGATCTCGAACGGCCTCCGCCCCGGCCTGGCCGGCTTCGCCAAGTCCCTCGCCGACGAGCTGGGCCCGCGCGGCATCCGCGTCGTGGGCCTCCTCCCGTCCCGCATCGACACGGACCGCGTCCGCGAACTCGACGCCCTCTCGGGCGACGCGGACGCGGCTCGCACCGCCAACGAATCCCGCATCCCGCTGCGGCGCTACGGCACCCCGGAGGAGTTCGGGCGTACGGCGGCGTTCCTTCTGTCCCCCGCGGCGTCGTACCTCACGGGCGTGATGCTTCCGGTCGACGGCGGCGCCCGGCGCGGCTTCTGACGGGCCGGCTGCTCGGGCAGCCGCTGCTCGGCTCGTTTCGTGCGTACGGCGCCGTCGGCTGCGTGAGGGGAATCCGCGCCCCGTACGACGCCCGGCCGGTGCCGCTCGCGTCCGGATCGTCGCGAGCGGCACCGGCCGATGACTGACTGGGGCTGGGGTCACTCCATGGGGTAAATGTCCCCCGAACCCATGGCACTCTCCTGCTCGCTCTGCTCCTTCAGCTTGCGGGCCTTGTCCTTGAGCCGCTGACGCTCCTCAGGGTCGCTCACCCTCTCCGCGGCCTGGTCCAGTTCCTCCGCCTTCTGACGCATCTGCCGGATGCGTCCGCGGGATTCGTCTGAAGCGCTCATGGTCACTCCTCGGGCGTCTGTATGAGCGGGCACCATCAGCGAACCAGCGCCTTCACGGCCTCGCATCCCGAGCGCTCGCCGACCTCGATCTCCGCAGGTCGAAGCGGTCCGCAGGGACCACGACACGACGCGACCACGCCACGAAGAACCGGCCCCGCCGGCCCCGAACCCGACCGCCCCCATGGTCGGGAGATGCCCGTACGCGGTGCACGCAGCCGGCGCCCCAGGCCCCCGTCACGTCACGCCGCCGCTCCAGGCCTCCGTCACGTCACGCGTTGCGCACGGTGTTTCTCGGCGCGGAGGCGGACCTCCGAGGGAAGCGTCGCCAGGCCCGCCGACTCGCGGGCGTGGGTCAGCGCCTCCGACGAGAGCCGTTCCAGGGTTTCGCACGGGGAGGCGTGGGGCTCCAGGAGGAGACGTACCCGGGCCTCCGGGGCCGTGCGGCGGCCGTGGAGGGCGACCTGGGCGCGGGCCACGCCTTCCAGATGCTCCGCTTCACCGGCGAGGACGGACTCCAGGGCTCGGCCCCGCAGCAGCGCGCCTTCTCCGTCACCGCTCTCGACCAGGACTTCGGCCAGCCGGGAGCGGCGGAACTGTGCGAAGAGCCACCAGAGCGCGAGTACCACGACGATCACGAGCGCCGCGACGACCGCGGGCCACCACCAGACCTCGTCCCGCCACCGCCCCCGGTCGCTGCCGCTGAGCAGGACGTCGTCGGGCCCGTTCCAGGGCCACCAGGACGGCACCCCCAGGCCGAGGCCGGCGGCCAGCGCCGCACCCCCGGCCGCCACCAGCACCAGCCCGGCGAGCCCCAGCAGTACGCGGTTGACCACCCCGAGCATCCTGCTCACCCCTTCTTCGGAGGCCGTCGCACATGCACGGACAGAGCCGGCGCGTGCACCAGCCCCAGCTCGCGGATCCCGACGGCGAGCACGGTGTCCAAGTCGCCGCGCACGTCGTCGAGTTCACGGAAATGGGACACCGCACGGACCGTGACCCGGGAGCGCCGCATCCGTACCCGCACCGTCTGCACGCCGGACACGTCCATCGCCCGGTCGCGCAGTACCAGCGCCGCCGCCTCCCGGTACAGCCCGGCCCGGACACCCGAGCCGGCCGCGTCGCGGCGCATCGTCAGCAGCCGCCGCAGCCCTGGCGTCGTGGCGAGCACGATCAGCCACACCCCCAGCGCCACGGCGACGCCCGCGCCCACCAGCACCCAGATGTCGTCCAACGGGCGCTGCTCCAACTGACCGGCGAGGGAACGCCGCCACTCCATCCCGGGCCGGTCGGCCCGTACCGAAGCCACGTCGAACAGCAGCAGCCCCGCGCCGCCTGTCAGCACCACCGCGAGCAGCGCGGCCGGGATCCGCCGTTTGGACCAGAACCGTCCGGGACGGCCGCCGTCGTCCTGTCCGGCCACCGGCACCGACCGGTACGCGGCGGCGGAGGCCGACTGGTCCAGTTCCCTTTCCTTGACCGGTCCGCTCTCCTCGACCCGTCCGCTCTCCTTGACCGGTTCGCTCATCGGAGCCTCCCCTGGGCCGCCCGACGCGTATGGACGGAGTGCAGCCGCTCGACCTCCACCGCGACTTCGGGCACCTCCATCCCCGCCAACGCCTCTACCCGCTGCGCGACGTGCCGACGCACGGCTCCGCACTGCCCGCCGATGTCGGAGGGATAGTCGAGTTCGAGGCTGATCCGTACCCGGGCACGGTCATGGTGCACCGTGACCGTGGCGTGCGGGGCCGAACCACCCTCCGGTACGCGGCCGAGGGCCTCGCGCGCCGCCTGCGCGGCGATCTTCGCGACGACGCGGTCGGCGATGGTGGTCGCTCCCCGCTCGGCGGCCGCGATTCCCGTCGTCGCCGGGAGCCAGGTGGAGTCCGCGGCCACGGCGTGTCACCTCCGCCGGTCACCGTGCGCGCGGCCCCGGAAGAACTCACCGGGGTCGAGGTCGCCGTCCAGGAAGCGCCCGGCCACGAACCCGACCGCCCCCAGCGCGGCCACCAGCAGAAAGGCCCCGAAGCCGCCGAAGTATCCGGCGAAGCCCAGTGCCATGCCGGCCAGCAGGCCGGCTACCGCCATGCTCATCGTGAGCTCCTCTCACGAGCTCCGTTCACTGGATCCGCGGCTCGGTCTCTTCGTCTTCCTCTTCCGGCAGCTTCACATCGCCGACCGCGATATTGACCTCGACGACTTCGAGACCGGCCATCCGCTCGACCGCGGAGATGACGTTCTCCCGGACGGCGCGGGCGACATCCCCGATCGAGACGCCGTAGTCGACGACGATTTCGAGGTCGAGCGCGGTCTGCTTCTCGCCGACCTCGGCGCTCACCCCACGGGTGACGGACGGTTTGCCGCCGGGCACCCGGTCGCGCACCGCGCCGAAGGTACGGGAGGCTCCGCTGCCCATGGCGTGGACGCCGACGACATCCCGGGCCGCGAGTGCGGCGATCTTCTCGACGACTCCGTCGGCGATGGTGGTGCGGCCCCGGGTGGCCGGATCGCCGCCGCCGCGCCTGACGGGGCCCGACCCCGACGGCTCCTTGGTGACATTGACGTCAGTTTCGGTCATCGCCAATCGTCCCTTCCGGGCGGTGGTGAACTCCGGACCTCGTTGACCACACTAAGTGTGCTTGCCCGGTATCGCGCCGGGGATGCGGCAGGCTGGAGCAGTGGCGAGGCGGCAGCGATGACGACGGCGCATGGATGGGCCGGGGCGGTACGGGCCCGGCTGGGCCTGGGCAGGCTGCTTCCCCTCGGCGGCGCGGCGGACGGCGCCTGGCTGGCGGAACGAGCCGCGGACACGGTGCTCCATGCGGCGGCCCAGGAGGTGCGCGAAGTGCAGCTGGGGAGCCTGCGGATCGCGCTCGCCGACCCTGCGGCGGCCGGGACGCCTGCCGTCCCGCCCCCGCCGGGCGCGCTACCGCCCGGCCCTCTCCGTATCGAGGCGGAGTTCGCGGCGGCCGGTGACGAACCCCTTCCGGCGCTCGCGGAACGGCTCCGCGCCGCCCTCTTCACCGCCTCCGTGGAGCGGCTGGATCTCGCGGTCACGGAGATCGATCTGCGGGTGACGGAGCTGCTGGACACCGCACCGGAGCCGAGCGCGGTGCCTCGCCCGTCCGGGGTGGGTGCCGTATCGCCGCAGGGCGAGGTGGGCAGCACGGCAGCCGCGGTGCGGGGCGTCGCTCACCTCACGGACACGCTGGGCGTGCCGGTCCTGATCGAGGAGTCCTACGTCCGTGTCGAATGTGCGACAGCGCCGGGCCACCGCCCCTTGGTGGTGGCTCTGGCCGTTCGGGAGGCGGTTGCCCCGGTGCTTACGGCACCCGTCCCGGTGGCAGTGCTGATCACGGACGTCGCCGGCTGGGGAGTGTCTTCGAAGTAGCGTCGCGGGGCAGACGGGACTCTGAGGACGCGACCCAGGCCCCCAGGGCGTTCGCGGACGGCGACACCTCTGCAACACGCCTCGGGCCGACCCTAGGGCGTGTTTGAGAACTAGCGCCGTCCGCCCGTAGGGCGGGGCTCGCGGCGTCTGGTGCGTGCAATCGCAAGGCGGTGGGGGCACCTCCCAGCGGTAGCTGGGGGAGATCATCCTCGTACTGGACGTACTTGGATGACTCCGACAACGCAGCGAGGGGGCACCTCCCGTGCCCGAAGGGCTACGGGGGAGTGCGTGCCAGGCGTCGCGAGCCAGGCGGGAGTTCTCAAACACGGCCTAGTCCGCGAGACCCGCGAGATCGCGAAGACGCCGGGCCTGGGCTGCCCGCTCGGCCGTCCGCTGGTCCTCGTACGTACGGGACTGCGCACCCCGCAGCAGTGCCTTCGTCTCGATCACGGCGTCACGCGGCGCCGCAAGCAGCGCGGCGGCCAAGTCCCGTACGGACACGTCGAGTTCCTCGCCGGGCACGGCGAGGTTGGCGAGGCCGATACGCTGCGCCTCGTCGGCGTGGACGAACCGGCCCGTGGCGCAGATCTCCAGCGCACGGGCGTAGCCGACGAGCGAGACGAGCGGGTGGGTCCCCGTGAGATCGGGGACCAGGCCCAGGCTGGTCTCGCGCATGGCGAACTGCACGTCCTGCGCCACGACCCGCAGATCGCAGGCGAGGGCAAGCTGGAAACCGGCACCGATCGCATGCCCCTGAACCGCCGCGATCGACACGATGTCGTTGCGGCGCCACCAGGTGAACGCGTCCTGGTACTCGGCGATGACGGCGTCGAGCTCCTCGTCGGAGCCACGCGCGAGATCGAGGAACGACGGCTCGCCGTCAAAGCCCTCGGGCGTGAACGCCTGCCGGTCGAGCCCCGCGGAGAAGGACTTGCCCTCGCCACGCAGCACGACGACCCGCACACTGCCCGGCAGCGACCGCCCGGCTTCCGCCAACGCCCGCCAGAGAGCGGGAGATTGGGCATTGCGCTTGGCCGGATTGGTGAGGGTCACCGTGGCCACCGCGTCATCGACGGTGAGCCGTACGCCGTCCTTGTCGAGCACAGAGTCGAGCGAAGTCATGAGGGCCTCCGGTTCCGGTGCGGTCAGTGCAGCACAGATTAAGCGACTGCACAGTAACCACCCAGTCGACCACACGATCGGCCGGGTGGCCGACACCGGAAACCGGCCGGCCTCGGACGCCGCTGAGGATTGTCAGGCGTCAGGCCGTGGCGGCCTTCTTGCCTCGTGTCGCTCCGCCGCGTCCACGCAGCGTGACTCCGGACTCGCTGAGCATCCGGTGGACGAATCCATAGGAGCGGCCGGTCTCTTCGGCCAACGCCCGGATGCTCGCACCGGAGTCGTACTTCTTCTTCAGGTCTGCCGCGAGCTTGTCGCGCGCGGCGCCGGTCACCCGGCTGCCCTTCTTCAGAGTCTCGGCCACCCGTGCCTCCTCATGGGAAGTGCGCTCTGGACTCTCATGATCACCCCTCAAGGGCTTCATGGCCACCCATTCGACAAGGTCTGTGCGACCAGCTTTTGCGGCCACAAGACCTCCGGCATGCCCGGAATCAGATATTCCGAGTAAGGGCGCCGTGACGTTTCGTCGCCCCAGAGGACGAAATTCCAGGTCAGGGCCACAGTCGTCCGGACCGGACGGTTCCGCATGCCTGCCGGGCGTGGCGGACCGTTTCAGCGGACCGCCACGCCGGGGTACGAGACGCACTCACTCAGATGAAGGATCACGCGTGAGCCGAATGATCCATACGGAGTGGATCAATCCGGATGGATCACTCGCAGACGGCCCGGTCGGGCGAGCGCGACGGGGCCGGGCCGGCGAGCGCGACGGGGCCGGGCCGGCGAGCGCGGAGGGGCCGGGCGGGAACGACGGGGCCGGGCGGGAACGACGGGGCCGGGGCGGGAGCGACGAGGTCAGGCGAGAGCGACGAGATCCGCGTAGTCCGCGCCCCACAGGTCCTCCACGCCGTCCGGCAGCAGAATGATCCGCTCCGGCTGCAGCGCCTCGACCGCGCCCTCGTCGTGGGTGACCAGGACGACGGCGCCCTTGTACGTGCGCAGCGCGCCGAGGATCTCCTCGCGGCTGGCCGGGTCCAGGTTGTTCGTCGGCTCGTCGAGCAGCAGCACGTTCGCCGAGGAGACCACCAGCGTGGCCAGGGCGAGCCGGGTCTTCTCACCGCCGGAGAGCACCCCGGCCGGCTTGTCGACGTCGTCACCGGAGAACAGGAAGGAGCCCAGTGTCTTGCGGATCTCGACCAGGTCGAGATCCGGCGCGGAAGAGCGCATGTTCTCCAGGACCGTGCGGTCCGGGTCGAGGGTCTCGTGCTCCTGGGCGTAGTAGCCGAGCTTGAGGCCGTGGCCCTCGACGACCTGGCCGCTGTCGGGGTTCTCCACACCGCCGAGCAGGCGCAGCAGCGTGGTCTTGCCCGCGCCGTTGAGGCCGAGGATGACGACGCGGGAGCCCTTGTCGATGGCGAGGTCCACATCGGTGAAGATTTCGAGGGAGCCGTACGACTTGGACAGGCCCTCGGCCATCAAAGGCGTCCTGCCGCAGGGCGCGGGCTCGGGGAAGCGCAGCTTGGCGACCTTGTCGGCGACCCGGGCCTCCTCGAGGCCGGAGAGCAGCCGCTCGGCGCGCCGCGCCATGTTCTGCGCGGCGACGGTCTTGGTGGCCTTGGCACGCATCTTGTCGGCCTGGGCGTTGAGCGCGGCGGCCTTCTTCTCCGCGTTCTGACGCTCGCGCTTGCGGCGCTTCTCGTCGGCCTCGCGCTGCTGCTGGTAGAGCTTCCAGCCCATGTTGTAGACGTCGATCGTCGAGCGGTTCGCGTCGAGGTAGAACACCTTGTTGACGACGGTCTCGACGAGGTCCACGTCGTGGGAGATGACGATGAAGCCGCCCCGGTACGTCTTCAGATAGTCGCGCAGCCAGACGATCGAGTCGGCGTCGAGGTGGTTGGTCGGCTCGTCGAGCAGGAGCGTGTCGGCGTCCGAGAAGAGGATCCGGGCGAGCTCGACACGGCGGCGCTGACCGCCGGAGAGCGTGTGCAGAGGCTGGCCGAGCACGCGGTCGGGCAGGTTGAGCGCGGCGGCGATGGTGGCCGCCTCGGCCTCGGCCGCGTAACCGCCCTTCGTCAGGAACTCGGTCTCCTGGCGCTCGTACTGCTTCATCGCCTTGTCGCGCGTGGCGCCCTTGCCGCTGGCGATGCGCTGCTCGTTCTCGCGCATCTTGCGGATCAGGACGTCGAGGCCGCGCGCGGAAAGGATGCGGTCGCGGGCGAGTACGTCGAGGTCGCCCGTTCGCGGGTCCTGCGGGAGATAGCCGACTTCGCCGGAGCGGGCGATCTGGCCGGCGGCCGGGATGCCCTCACCGGCGAGGCACTTGGTGAGGGTGGTCTTGCCCGCTCCGTTACGGCCGACCAGGCCGATGCGGTCGCCCTTGGCGATACGGAAGGTGGCGGACTCGATGAGGACGCGGGCGCCGGCACGCAGCTCGACGCCGGAAGCGGTGATCACGGAAAGACTCCAGAACGGATGGACGACGGAAGGACGACGGGGCGTGCGGAAGCTTCGACGCCGTCTAATCCATGAGGAGAATTGCCATACGGCCAGTCTACCGGGACTGTGCAACTGGTTTTCTGTGGTGCTGCCCACGGTCGCGGCCGTGGGCGGGCTCCCCCGGGGCCGGGGCGAACAGGGCGGCAAGCCGGGGCGAGCGGGACGACAGAACGGGCGGGACATACCGCACTGATCGATACTCGGGACATGCAGTTCGACGACGACGCCGACCTGGACACTTCAGAGGTCCAGGATGTGCGCCGCAACCGTGTCCCGGGTGGGAGGGCCACTGTCGGGGGCGGCATCGTCGGCGTCATCGCGGTGATCCTGGGCCTGCTCTTCGGGGTGGGCCCCGCCGAGCTGGGGCTGACGGACGGTGGCACGGCCCCGGAGCCGTACGCGTCGTCCGCCGGGCAGGTCGACCGGACCTGCAGGAAGGGCAGCGACGCGAACACTCGGGAGGACTGCCGGATCGTCGCGGTGGTCAACAACGTGCAGGACTTCTGGCGCGAGGAGTTCGCGCGGCACGGCGAGAACTACATGAACGCGACGACCGTCATGTTCACGGGCCGGGTGGCCACCGCGTGCGGCACGGCCACCGCGGAGGTCGGACCGTTCTACTGCCCCGCGGACCAGAAGGTCTATCTGGACCTCGACTTCTTCAACGATCTGCGGGACAAGTTCGGGGCGACCGGCGGCCCGTTCGCTCAGGCGTACGTCGTCGCTCACGAGTACGGCCACCACATCCAGAACATGACGGGCACGCTGGCCCGGGTTCAGGACAGGCAGCAGGGTGCGGGCAGCAACGCGGTGCGCGTGGAGCTGCAGGCGGACTGCTACGCCGGGGTGTGGGCGCGCCACGCGACGACCTCTCCGGACGAGAAGACGGGGCGTCTGCTGCTGACGCGGCTGACGGACGCCGACATCCAGGACGGCCTGAACGCCGCCGCCTCGGTCGGCGACGACCGGATCCAGGAGAAGCTGCAGGGCCGGGTCACTCCCGAGTCATGGACGCACGGTTCGGCGGCGCAGCGCCAGCAGTGGTTCTACAACGGCTACCGCACGGGCGACATGGCCCGGTGCAACACCTTCCGCTGACTGTCAGTGGGCGCTGCCAGACTGAGACTCGGATCACATTCCTGTCGTCGAGCGAGGAGAAGGAGTGGTCGAGATGGCGGAGGCACCGGGCATCTGTCCGACGCTGCTGTACGCGGACGCCACGGCCGCGATCAAGCAGCTCACCGAGGCCTTCGGCTTCACCGAGAACGCGGTGTACGAGGGCGAGGACGGCAAGGTCGTCCACGCCGAGCTGTCGTACGGGAACGGGATGGTGATGCTGGGCAGCAAGGGCACGGGCAGCGAGTTCGACAAGCTGATGGAGGGTGCAGGACCGGCCGGTGTGTTCGTCCATGTCGACGATGTGGACGCGCATCACAACAGGGCTGTCGAGCACGGCGTGGAGATCCTGCTGCCGCCCACCGACCAGGACTACGGCTCCCGGGACTACATGAGCCGTGATCTGGAGGGGAACGTGTGGAGCTTCGGGACGTACAGGCCGGGGGCGGCGGAGTCGTAGACCGCTCGCCGTTCCTCGTCCTCGTTCCTCTCTTCGTTCGCGTTCTGGTTCTCGTTCTGGTTCTCGTTCTGGTTCGCGCTCTCGTTCGCGTTCTCGAGCGTCCGCCCGCTGGGCGGGCCCGCGGTCAGGCTCCTCCGGTGTGCACCTGGAAGGCCGCGCGGCGGACGGCCTTGGCCAGCGCAGGGTCGGGATGGGCGGCCGCGAGAGCCACGAGGACCTGCACGGTGCGGGGGTGGCCGACGGCTCTGACCTCGTCGAGCAGTGCGGGGACGGTGCCCTGGACCGCCGAGTCGAGATGGCGGACCAACAGGGCGCTCTCGCCGTGGTCGGCCACAGCCGCCGCGGTGTCCACCCAGAGCCAGGTCGTCTCTTCGCGGGTGAGGACCTCGGCGGCGTCCTCCGGGTCCGCTCCCTCGTACTCGGCGAGCCAGAGCAGGGCGTACGGCCGCAGGGAGGGCTCTTCGGCGGCGGCGCGCACTCCCGCCTCCGCGGGAGCGCCGACGACGCGGAGCGCCTCGAAGGCGAGCCCGCGCAGGAGGGCGTCCTCACCGCGGGCGGCGGCGAGCAGTTCCGTGACGGCGCTGGAGACGGTGCGGGCAGCGAGCCACGCGCGGTACTCGGCGCGGGCGGGACCCGGTGTGAGCCGGGCGCAGCCGCGGAGCATGTCCTCGGCGGACTGCTCGATATGGCCTGCGGGGCTCTGGGCGGCGACGCAGATCTGTTCGAGCTTGACCCAGACCGCCCAGTCGCCGAGAGGGGTGAGGGTGGCGCAGCCCTCGCCCAGAGTCAGCGCGCCCACCGCGGCCAGGCCCTCCAGGGCCCAGTCGAGCAGGGCGGAGAGGGGGACGTCGGCGGGCGGGCCGTCGGGCGCGGCCGCGGCCGGGCCGGACTGCGGACCGTAAGGCACTTCGCAGCGCTCCTCACGGAGTTCCGCGACGCGCTGCTGGAGCAGATCGAGCAGGGCCGGCACGAGCACGGGCCCCGCGGAGAGCTGGAGGAGGGAGAGCACCTGGGGGAATGCCTCGACGACCTCCGCGACAGCGGCGGGGGCGACGGCGGCAGGGGCGGGATGGACGAGGGACCAGGCGTCGAAGAGGGCGACCCAGCCGCGCAGCACGGCGGTGTCGTCGCGGTCCCATGCGTTCAGTCGCCAGCCGGGGCGCGCGGTCCCGCCGTGCAGTTCGACGAGTCCGGCGAGCCGGGCGCGGTCCCAGCCCGCGTGTGTCTGGTCCGGCGTCAGTTCCAGGTCCGCGGCGGCCCGTTCCCGCTCGGCGGGTCCGCCCGCCGCACGGTGTGCGGCCGCCCAGCGGGCGACACGTACCGCGTCGGCGAGGACTTCGCGCGCCTGGCGGGCCAGTTCCGCGGGGGGCGGGGTGCCCTCGGGCGGGCGCGGAGCAGGTCGGGTACGCCGGTTCGTCACGGCGTGGCGCGCCGTGGCGGTGGGTCGTGGGCGGACAAGACGGAGCCTGGAGTCGCGCAGGTTACGGGACGTCACGGGGAGCAGTCTTCCCGCTGTCGGCCCGAAAGCCCAATCGGAATGCGGGATCCCCTGGGAGAGGCTCGCTGCGGGCAGCTGGATCAGCCGTGCAGCACCGCTGGATCAAACGTGCTCATCGCCCCCGCACCGCTAGATCAAGGGGGTGAGGAAGCGGCGGAGGGCCTCCTCGTAGCGCGCCGGGCCGGCGTTCCACATGGCGGAGTGCGGGGCGTGGGGCACGGTCTGGAGGGTGACCAGGTCGGGACGGCGGGCCGCGAAGTCACGGGAGGGCTGCCACGGGGCGAGGGTGTCGTCGGGGCCGTGGAAGACGATGGTGGGCACGCGCAGCGCGTCCGGGTCCGCGGCCGCCCTCAGCCGGTCGGCGTGCAGTCCGGTGCGGCCTTCGGCGGCGCGCACGGCGAGCGGCAGCAAAGGGCCCGGGAGGCGCCGGGCGGCGGCGAGGGCGCGCAGCGTCGCCTCCCAGTCGAGCACCGGGGAGTCCAGGACGAGCCCGGCGATCCGGTCCCGGAGCGCGGAGTTGGCGGCCGCGTGGAGAGCCATCGAGGCGCCGGTGGACCAGCCGTGCAGGATCACGCGCTCGGCGCCCTCGCGGACGGCGAAGCGGATGGCCGCGTCGAGGTCGCGCCATTCGGAGTCGCCGAGGTGGCCGAGGCCGTCCGGGGAGCCTGGTGCGCCGGGGTCGCCGCGGTAGGCCAGGGCCAGCACGGGGAAGCGCCGCTCGGTGAGGAACGGCATGAGGTTCATGGCGTGTTCCCGGGTGGCGCCGAGGCCGTGCACCGCGATGATCCAGGTGGAGCGGGGCCCGGGTACGAGCCAGGCGGGCAGGGAGCCCAGTTCGCCAGCGATCTCCACGTCCTCGTGGTCGATCCCCAGGGCATCGGCCGGGTTGCCAGTGTGGACCTGCGGGGTGAACCGCACCTTGGTGCCGGTGTCGAGGCTGCCGTGCTCGACCCGCTCCAGCCGGCGGACGACGGTGTCCGCGGCGTGCGGCACATTGTCGAGGACGGGGCCCACGACCGCGTGCAGATCGGGGGCGGTGAGTCCGTAGGTACCGGGCCGCAGGGAGACGAGGCTGCGGGTGAGGGTTATCCGGCCGGGTCCGGTGGCGTGCACCGTGAGCCGGGGCTCACCGGGCAGGGGCCGTCCCGGGGACGCCTTGAGCGCGGCGTCGCTGGCGTACCGGCCGGCCGCGAAGGCGGCCGCGCCGAGACCGATCAGGGTGGTGACGGCCGCTGCCGTCGCTGTAGCCGGGCGCACCGTTCCAGTGTCGGTACGTCTTCGCCGGGCTGCCAGTGGGCGGGTACGGCACGGGTGATGCCGCAGGGGGCCGACGTCAGCGCGACTGGCCGTAGCCGCGGAGCTTCTCCGCCACGTCCTGGAGCTGGGAGCGGGAGAGCAGGGAGGGTTCCCGGCCGGGCAGCGAGCCGGCGGCGAGCCAGAGCCGGCACATCCACTCCAGCTGGGCGGTCCGGTCGTAGGCCTGGTCGAGTGAGTTTCCGTAAGTGATGGTCCCGTGGTTCTGGAGGAGACATCCCGTGCGGTCCTCGAGCGCCCGGAGCACGTTCTCGGCCAACTCTTCCGTTCCGTACAGGGCGTACGGAGCGACTCGGACGGGGCCGCCGAGGGTCGCGGCCATGTAGTGGATCAGCGGCACCTCGCCGACCAGGGTGGAGACGGCGGTGGCGTGCACGGCGTGGGTGTGCACGACGGCGACAGCGTCCGTGCCGCGGTAGACCGCGAGGTGCAGCGGCAGCTCACTGGTGGGCGTGAGGTCCCCGAGGATCTGCCGCCCGTCGAGTCCGACCCCGACGGCGTCCTCGGCGGCGAGCCGGTCGTACGGCACTCCGCTCGGCGTGACCAGGACGATGTCGCCCGCGTCGGTCGCGACCCGTACGGAGACGTTGCCCGAGGTCCCGACGACGAGTCCGTCGGCGGCGGTTCTGCGGGCGGTGGCCACGAGCTCCGCCCACGCCTGCGAGATCGCTTCCTGCCCCTGCTGTGTCATGGGGTGATCCTGTCAGGCCGCCCTGCCGGACCGGTCCTCGGGCGAGGCGGCCCGCTGCCGGCGGGCTGGTCGTACTGGACGATCCGGCAGTACGACAACGGCGGCGGAAGCCTGCCGGGTGACCAGGATCTCTTCAACGGATCCGCCGCACACCGAGGGGGCTTCGCCGCGCGGCAGCAAAATGTCCCCCGCGGCCGTACTGGCACCGGTTCTGCCGGGTTTCCCGCTGCCCGCCCCGCTTCGCTCCCGTCGCTCCACTTCACAAGCGGAGTGGCAGAAACTCGCCTCGGACACTGCGAAGCCCGCCTCAGTTAACCTTCCGTTCATCCAGGTTGCCTACGTTCAGCGCGCCACTGACGTCCAATAGAAGCCTGGGTAAATGGAAAACATCACGCTTCTCCTCGGGATCGTGATCATCACCGCTCTCGTGTTCGATTTCACGAACGGTTTCCACGACACAGCCAACGCGATGGCGACGACCATCTCGACCGGTGCACTCAGACCAAAGACGGCGGTGGCCATGTCCGCCGTACTCAATCTCGTCGGCGCCTTCCTGTCCGTCGAGGTCGCGAAGACGATCTCCGGCGGGATCATCAACGAGAGCGGCATCCGCACGGAGGTGATCTTCGCGGCGCTCGTGGGCGCGATCCTGTGGAACCTCTTCACCTGGCTGCTCGGCCTGCCGTCGAGCTCCTCCCACGCGCTGTTCGGCGGTCTCATCGGCGCCGCCGTGATGTCCGCCGGCTTCTCGGCGGTGAACGGCGGCACCATCGTCACCAAGGTGCTGATCCCGGCCGTCGCCGCGCCGATCGTCGCCGGTCTCGCCGCGCTGCTCGCGACGAAGCTGACGTACAAGATCGGCAGCAGGGCCGACGACAAGGCCACCTCCAAGGGCTACCGCGCCGGCCAGATCGCCTCCGCCGGCCTGGTCTCCCTCGCCCACGGCACCAATGACGCGCAGAAGACCATGGGTGTCATCACGCTGGCGCTGGTCACCGGCGGCGTCCTCGCCCCCGGCTCGAACCCCCCGATGTGGGTCATCGTCTCCGCCGGCATGGCGATCGCGCTCGGTACGTACCTGGGCGGCTGGCGCATCATCCGCACCATGGGCAAGGGCCTGACCGACCTCCGGCCGCAGCAGGGCTTCGCCGCCCAGACCAGCGCCGCGACGGTCATCCTGGCCTCCTCGAACCTCGGCTTCTCGCTCTCCACCACCCAGTCCTGCTCCGGGGCCGTGATGGGCGCGGGCCTCGGCCGCAAGGGCGGCGTGGTCCGCTGGTCCACCGCCACCCGGATGTTCGTCGCCTGGGGCCTGACCCTGCCGGCCGCTGGTCTGGTCGGTGCCGCGGCCGAGTTCCTGACCAGTCAGGGCACCTGGGGCGTCATCGCCGTCGGCGTGCTGCTGGTTGCGAGCTCCGCTGTGATCTGGTCGCTCTCGCGCCGCAAGCCGGTCGACCACACGAACGTCACCGACGACGAGGCCGCCGACGCCGAGCAGGCAGGCGCCACGGCGCTGGACGACCTGAAGGTCACCATCCCCGCCCCGGCCGCCCCCGCCGGTGAGCCCGCCCCCGCCCCCACCGCCGCGGCGTAAGGAGGAAACGAAAGCATGAAGATCGACTGGGCAGCTCTCGGCTCCGTCTTCGGCGTGAGCCTCGTCGTCACCGTCGCCCTGGTGGGCTTGTTCACCCTGGGCGTCGTGGGTCTCTCCAAGCAGGAAGCCGCCTCCGCGCAGGGAGGCTCCGCGGTCCTGGCCCGCACGGGTGCCTACGCCTGCTTCGCGCTGTGCGCGGCGGCGGTCGCGTACGGGATCTTTCTGATCGTCGCCTGATCCGGCAGACCACTTCGTCCGGTCCGTGCCCCATCACCGGGGCAGAGGACCGGACGAAGGTTTTTGCGGCGCGGAAGGTCAGGCCCCACGGCCACTGCCGCGACGCAGGTCAGTGCTGATAACTGGAGTAGTCGAGGTAGCCGGTGTCGCCGCCCCGGTACCACGTCTCCTGGTCGCTCTCGCGCAGCGGGAGTCCGAGACGGAGCCGCTCCACCAGGTCCGGGTTGGCGAGGTAGGCGCGGCCGTAGCTGATCAGGTCCGCTCCGAGGGCGAGCCAGCGCTCGCCGAGCGCCCTGTCGGTCGGCTTCGGGCCGATCTGCCCGCCCGGGTTGACGATGAACGCGCCGGGCCACGCCTTGCGCAGCCCGACGAGCACGTCGTCCTCGGCTGCGACCAGGGTATGGACGTAGGCGAGACCGATCGGGGCGAGCGCCTCCAACAGGGCCCCGTACAGCTGCGGCACGTCGTCCTCGACCATGTCCCAGACCTGGCCCCCCGGGGAGAGACGGATGCCCACACGGTCGGCGCCGATGGCGTCGGCCGCCGCCTCCGCCGCCTCGACGGCGAAGCGGATGCGTCCGGTGATGGAGCCGCCGTAGGCGTCGGTGCGGCGGTTGGCGTTGGAGGACAGGAACTGCTGGATCAGATAGCCGTTCGCCCCGTGCAGCTCGACGCCGTCGAAACCGGCGTCGATCGCCCGGCGCGCCGCGTCGGCGAACACCTGCACCTCGCGCTTGACCTCGCCGGTCGACAGGGCCCGAGGGACGGGGGCGGGCAGAAGTCCCTTGGGGCCGGTGAACAGTTCGCCCTTCAGCGCGATCGCGGAGGGTGCGACGGGGTGGTGGCCGACGGTCTCGGGATGCGCGACCCGGCCGGAGTGCATGAGCTGGGCGAAGATCCTTCCGCCATTGGCGTGCACCGCGTCGGTCACCGGCCGCCACGCCGCGACCTGCTCATCACTGTGCAACCCGGGGGTGTTGGGGTTCGACTGCCCCTGCAGGCTCGGCTGCACCCCTTCACTGACGATCAGGCCGGCGGTGGCGCGCTGGGCGTAGTAGGTCGCCGACGACGCGGCGGGTATGCCGTTCTGTGAGGCGCGAGCCCGGGTCATCGGGGCCATCACGACGCGGTTGGGCAGCCGGAGGTTTCCTAGCTGGTAGCTCTCGAACAGGCTGGTCACAGTCATTCCCTTTGCTCTGCAGGACGTGCTGGTCGGTCGTGAGCTACGCTAAAACCTGACGTTGACGTCAGAGGCAAGTCCTGTGGTCCGGATCACCGATGGGGTCCGGACCACCGGTGAGGCATCGGGAGGCAATGTGCGTATCGGCGAGCTCGCCACCAGGACGGCCGTGAGCGTGCGCGCCCTGCGCTACTACGAGGAGCAGCAACTGCTCGCGTCGGAACGCAGCCCCAGTGGACAGCGCCGGTACCCGGAGACCGCGATCGAGCGCGTCATCCTGATCCAGCAGCTGTATGCCGCGGGGCTGTCCAGCAGGACGATCCGGGGGCTCCTTCCCTGTATCAACACGGGAGTCAGCACACCGGAGTCCCTTGCCCTGCTGAAGGCCGAACGCGACCGGATCGGCGACCGGATCGGCGAACTGGTCAGCACCCGGGACCGGCTCGACGCCGTGATCGCCGCGGCCGAGGGGACGGACCACTAGGTCGTGCGCCGGCGTGTGGGACTCCGCGCGCCCGCGAGCGGGACTCCGTGCGGCTCCGTGTGGGACTCCGCACACTGTCCCGTCGCAGGTCAAGGGCGAGTTGACGGGTGTTCTCGGCCCGTGGTGGACTTCCGGAGCCATTTACGGCGGCAGAAGAGGAAGCCGGTGCGAATCCGGCGCGGTCCCGCCACTGTCACGGGTGCGTCCCCGTTCAACGGGACGCTGCCCGAAGCCAGGAACTCTCTCCCGCCGGTCACGTCGAGCCAGGGCGCGGACCCTGAGTGAGGACGAACATGCGTGCAGAGCGGACCTTTGCATGCGGTGTCGCTGCCGGACTCGCCGGCGACCTGCTCCTCGGCGATCCGCGCCGTGGGCATCCGGTCGCCGCGTTCGGCCGGGCCGCCGCTGCCGTCGAGCGGGCGCTGTGGCGCGACCACCGAGGGTGGGGCGCGGTGCACACCGCTGTCTGCGCCGGGGGCGCCGTCGTCGCGGGCGCGCTGGCCGCTGCTTCCGTGCGCCGTTCCCGTACGGCATCGATCGCGCTGACCGCGGCCGCCACCTGGGCCGTGGTCGGCGGCACGTCGCTGGGGCGGGAGGCCCGGGCGATCGGCGGGGCGCTGGCGGCCGGGGACATCGAGGTCGCCCGGGAGCGGCTGCCCCATCTGTGCGGGCGTGACCCGCAGTCGCTGGACGGACCGGGGATCGCCCGGGCGGTCGTCGAGTCCGTCGCCGAGAACACCTCCGACGCGGTCGTCGGCGCCCTGGTGTGGGGGGCGCTCGGCGGGGTGCCGGGGCTCGTGGGCTTCCGTGCCGTGAACACCCTGGACGCGATGGTGGGCCACAAGTCGTCCCGCTACCGGCGGTACGGCTGGGCGTCGGCGCGGCTCGACGACGTCGCGGGCTGGCCGGGCGCCCGGCTGACGGCGGCAATGGCGACGGTCGCCGGCGGGAATCCCCGGGGTGCGGTACGGGCCTGGCGCGAGGATGCCGCGAAGCATCCGAGCCCCAACGCCGGCCCGGTGGAGGCGTCGTTCGCGGGGGCGCTCGGAGTGAGGCTCGGCGGGACGCTGTCCTACGGGGGGCGGGTCGAGCACCGGCCCGTGCTCAACGGGGACGGCCGGGCCGTCGAAGTCGCGGACATCGAACGTGCGGTGCGGCTGTCGCGTCGCGTGGGGGTGCTGGCACTCGCGGCGTGCGCGGGCGCGCGGCTCGTATACGGGGCTGTCAGGGGGAGGCGTAGATGAGTGGCGGTGGACTGCTGGTCGCCGGGACGACGTCGGACGCGGGCAAGAGCGTCGTCACGGCGGGGATCTGCCGGTGGCTGGTGCGCCAGGGCGTGAAGGTCGCGCCCTTCAAGGGACAGAACATGTCCCTCAATTCGTTCGTGACGCGCGAGGGCGCGGAGATCGGCCGTGCGCAGGCCATGCAGGCGCAGGCGGCTCGGGTGGAGCCCTCCGCGCTGATGAACCCCGTGCTGCTCAAGCCGGGCAGCGACCGGTCCAGCCAGGTCGTGCTGATGGGCAAGCCGGTGGGCGAGATGAGTGCGCGCGGGTTCTTCGGGGGGTCCGGGCCCGCGGCGCAGCCGCGATCAGGTGCTGTGTCTCCCGGGAAAATGCTGCACGGCGGGCGGCAGCAGGCGCTGTTCGGGCCCGTCATGGAGTGCCTGGAGGAGCTGCGGGGCACGTATGACGCCGTGATCTGCGAGGGGGCCGGCAGCCCGGCCGAGATCAATCTGCGGCGCACGGACATCGTGAACATGGGCATCGCCCGGGCTGCGGGCTTCCCCGTGGTGGTGGTCGGGGACATCGACCGGGGCGGGGTGTTCGCGCAGTTCTTCGGTACGACGGCGCTGCTCGCTCCTGAGGACCAGGAGCTGATCGCCGGCTATCTGGTGAACAAGTTCCGCGGTGACGTCACGCTCCTGGAGCCGGGTCTGGAGATGCTGCACGGGCTCACCGGGCGGCGGACGTACGGTGTGCTGCCCTACGCGCACGGGCTCGGCATCGACGAGGAGGACGGCCTGCACGTTTCTCATAAGCACAGTTCCCTGCGGGGTGCGGTACGCGAGTCCGTCGTCGCCCCGCCGGTCGGCGAGGACGTGCTGCGCGTCGCGGTCTGCGCCGTACCGCTGATGTCCAACTTCACCGATGTGGACGCACTGGCTGCCGAGCCGGGCGTGGTCGTGCGCTTCGTGGACCGCGCCGAGGAACTCGCCGACGCCGACCTGGTCGTCGTGCCCGGCACGCGCGGCACCGTGCGCGCCCTGGAGTGGCTGCGCGAACGGGGCCTCGCGGACGCGATCGCCCGCCGCGCGGCGCAGGGCCGTCCGGTGCTCGGTATCTGCGGTGGCTTCCAGGTGCTGGGCGAGCGGATCGAGGACGAGGTCGAGTCACGGGCCGGGTCCGTGGCGGGGCTCGGGCTGCTGCCGGTGCGGGTGCGGTTCGCGCCCGAGAAGACCCTCGCGCGGCCGGTGGGTGAGGCGCTCGGAGAGCCGGTCGAGGGGTACGAGATCCACCACGGTGTCGCCGAAGTCCTCGGCGGAGAGGCCTTCTTGGACGGCTGCCGGGTCGGATCGGTGTGGGGCACCCACTGGCACGGCTCGCTGGAGAGCGACGGCTTCCGGCGGGCGTTCCTGCGCGAGGTGGCCGCGGCCGCCGGGCGCCGTTTCGTGCCGGCCCCCGACACGAGCTTCGGCGCGCTGCGCGAGGAACAGCTGGACCGGCTCGGCGACCTGATCGAGGAGCACGCCGACACCGACGCGCTGCTCGGCCTGATCGAGGGCGGCGCGCCCGCCGGGCTGCCGTTCATCGCGCCGGGCGCGCCGTGAGCGCCTGTGGCGGGGCTCCTTCGGAGCGCATCCGGGGGTACCCCCACGCCGCAGGGCGTAGGGGGAGTTCGAGGACGGCCACCCCGGCCAACCCGGCGCTGCCGGTTCCGGATGGAGCGCAACGGCCTCGGCAGGTTACGAACGAGCCGCGCATCCGGCGTGGCTCCAGCGAAGGAGTGATCACCCGATGAGCACCCCCTACCCGTTCACCGCGATCGTCGGAATGGACGATCTGCGGCTCGGGCTCCTGTTGAACGCGGTCTCGCCCGCGGTCGGCGGTGTGCTCGTACGCGGTGAGAAGGGCACCGCCAAGTCGACCGCCGTGCGGGCGCTCGCGGCGCTCATGCCGGATGTCGACGTCGTCGCCGGGTGCCGGTTCTCCTGCGCGCCCGGGGCGCCCGACCCGACGTGTCCGGACGGACCGCACGAGGCGGCTCCCGGTACGGCGCGGCCCGCCCGGATGGTCGAACTCCCCGTCGGTGCTTCGGAGGACCGGCTCGTCGGCGCGCTCGACATCGAACGGGCGCTCGCGGACGGCGTGAAGGCCTTCGAGCCGGGGCTCCTCGCGGACGCGCACCGCGGGGTGCTGTACGTCGACGAGGTCAACCTGCTCCACGACCACCTGGTGGATCTGCTGCTGGACGCCGCCGCGATGGGCGCGTCGTACGTCGAGCGCGAAGGCGTCTCCGTACGCCATGCCGCGCGCTTCCTGCTGGTCGGGACGATGAACCCCGAAGAGGGCGAGCTGCGGCCGCAGTTGCTCGACCGGTTCGGTCTGACCGTGGAGGTCGCGGCGTCGCGGGAGCCGGAGCAGCGGGTGGAGGTCGTGCGGCGGAGACTGGCGTACGACGAGGACCCGGCCGCCTTCGCGACGCGCTGGGCGGACGAGGAGGAGGCGCTGCGCGAGCGAATCGTGGCGGCGCGGACGCTGCTGCCTTCCGTGGTGCTCGGTGACGCCGCGCTGCGGCAGATCGCGGCGACGTGCGCGGCGTTCGAGGTGGACGGCATGCGCGCCGACATCGTGATGGCCAGGACGGCGACGGCACTGGCCGCGTGGGCGGGGCGTACGGACGTCCTCGAGGAGGACGTCCGGCAGGCCGCGCTGCTGGCGCTCCCCCACCGGCGGCGCCGCAACCCGTTCGACGCGCCGGGCCTCGACGAGGACAAACTGGACGAGACGCTGGAGCAGTTCGGCGGGGACGACGAGCCGGAGCCCGATCCGGACCCGGATGGCCCGGGCGGCGGGCCCGGCGGCGGCATTCCGCCGCAGGGGCACGGGCCCGATGCCGCGCCGCCCGCCGAGCAGCCGGGGCAACCGGAGCCGTCCGCCTCCCGGACCCCCTCCGGCGCGGGCGAGCAGGCCGCCGTACGGGCCGCCGAGCCGTTCCGTACGAAGATGCTGAGCGTGCCCGGCCTCGGCGAAGGGGCCGCGGGACGTCGCTCCCGGGCGCGTACCGAGCACGGCCGGACCACCGGCGCCCGCCGCCCCCAGGGAACGCTCACCAAGCTGCACTTGGCGGCGACCGTGCAGGCCGCGGCACCGCACCAGCGGGCGCGCGGGCGTTCGGGACCGGGGCTCGTGGTCCGGCGCGACGATCTGCGCCAGGCGACCCGCGAGGGCCGCGAGGGCAATCTCGTGCTGTTCGTCGTGGACGCGTCCGGCTCGATGGCGGCCCGGCAGCGCATGAGCTCCGTGAAGGGCGCGGTGCTGTCGCTGCTGCTCGACGCCTACCAGCGGCGCGACAAGGTCGGTCTGGTCACCTTCCGCGGCACGGGCGCGGACGTGGCGCTGCCGCCGACGTCGTCCGTGGACGCGGCCGCCGCACGCCTGGAGCAGCTGCCGACGGGCGGGCGGACCCCGCTGGCCGCAGGCCTGCTCAAGGCGCACGACGTGTTGCGCGTGGAGCGCCTGCGCGATCCGTCGCGCCGGCCGCTGCTGGTGGTGGTGACGGACGGCCGGGCGACCGGCGCACGCGGCGGTGACGCCCTCGCGCTCGCGGCACGCGCCGCACGGCTGCACGCCGACGGGAACACCGCGGCCGTGGTCGTGGACTGCGAGGCGGGGCCGGTACGGCTCGGTCTCGCCGGGAATCTCGCCCGCGAACTCGGCGGCACCGCCGTCACCCTCGACGAGCTGCGCGCCGACAGCATCGCGGGGCTGGTCAGAGACGTACAGGCAGCAACCACGGGAAGCAACAGGAGGGCCGCGTAGTGCCGCAGGGACAGCCGACCGTCGTTCCGGACGACGGACTCACCACCCGCCAGCGCCGTAACCGCCCGCTGGTCATGGTGCACACCGGCATCGGCAAGGGGAAGTCGACGGCCGCCTTCGGAATGGCGTTGCGCGCCTGGAACCAGGGGTGGCCGGTCGGGGTGTTCCAGTTCGTCAAGTCGGCGAAGTGGAAGGTCGGCGAGGAGAACGCGCTGAAGGTCCTCGGCGCGAGCGGCGAGGGCGGCGCCGTCGACTGGCACAAGATGGGCGAGGGCTGGTCCTGGATCCAGCGGGCCCCGGCGGACGGCGAGCAGTCCCACGAGGACAAGGCGCGCGAGGGCTGGGAGCAGGTCAAGCGGGATCTGGCGGCGGAGAAGTACACGTTCTACGTCCTCGACGAGTTCGCGTATCTGCTGCACTGGGGCTGGATCGACACGGCCGAGGTGATCCAGGTGCTGCGCGACCGTCCCGGCACCCAGCACGTCGTCATCACCGGCCGCAACGCGCCGCAGGAGCTGGTCGACTTCGCCGATCTCGTCACCGACATGTCCAAGGTCAAGCATCCGATGGACGCGGGCCAGAAGGGCCAGCGGGGCATCGAATGGTAGGCACCCAGTGGTAGGCATCAAGTGGTAGCACGTCTCGTCATCGCCGCACCGGCCTCCGGCAGCGGCAAGACCACCGTCGCGACGGGCCTGATGGCGGCCTTCGCGGCGGCCGGTCTTGCCGTCTCGCCGCACAAGGTGGGCCCCGACTACATCGACCCGGGCTATCACGCACTGGCCACGGGCCGGCCGGGCCGCAACCTCGACGCGTACATGTGCGGTACGGACCTGATCGCACCGCTCTTCGCGCACGGCGCGCGCGGCTGCGACCTGGCCGTCATCGAGGGCGTGATGGGGCTGTACGACGGCGCGGCAGGAGCCGGTGAACTGGCGTCGACGGCTCAGGTCGCGAAGCTGCTGCGGGCGCCGGTGGTGCTGGTCGTGGACGCGTCGTCGCAGTCGCGGTCGGTGGCGGCGCTGGTGCACGGCTTCGCGTCCTGGGACCCGGAGGTCCGGCTCGGCGGGGTGATCCTCAACAAGGTCGCCACGGACCGCCATGAGGCGCTGCTGCGGGAGGCGCTGGAGGAGTCGGGCGTACCGGTGCTGGGCGTGCTGCGGCGCGCCCCCGCGGTCGCGACGCCCTCCCGGCACCTGGGGCTGGTGCCGGTGGCGGAGCGGCACGCGGATGCGGTGGACGCGGTGGCCGCGCAGGCGGAGCAGGTGCGGTCGGGGTGCGATCTGGAGGGGTTGCTGGCGCTGGCGCGGAGTGCGCCGCCGGTGGGCGCAGAGACGTGGGAGCCCGAGGTCGCTGTCCGGATGCACGCCGGTGACGGGGTCGTGCCCACCGGTCCGGGCCTGCGGAACGACTGCCCACGACGGCCCGTGATCGCCGTGGCCGGAGGGGCCGCGTTCACGTTCTCGTACGCCGAGCACGCGGAGTTGCTGAAGGCCGCCGGCGCGGAGGTCGTCCCGTTCGATCCCCTCCGCGACGAGGAACTGCCCGACGGCACCCGCGGCATCGTCATCGGGGGCGGGTTCCCCGAGATGTACGCCCCCGAGCTGTCCGCCAACTCCCGGCTCCGCAAGGCGGTCGCCGAGCTGGCCAAGGCGGGCGCGCCGGTCGCCGCCGAGTGCGCCGGGCTGCTGTATCTGGCGCGTTCACTGGACGGGAAGCCCATGTGCGGGGTACTGGACGCCGACGCGCGGATGTCGCAGCGGCTCACCCTCGGCTACCGGGACGCGGTCGCCGTGAGCGACAGCGTGCTGGCCGCGGCGGGGACCCGGATGCGCGGGCACGAGTTCCACCGCACGGTACTGGAGCCGGGTGCGGGCCCGAGCCCGGCCTGGGGGCTGCGGCAGCCGGAGCGACGTGTGGAGGGCTTCGTACAGCAGGGTGTGCACGCGAGTTATGTGCACACGCACTGGGCGGCCGTGCCCGACACGGCGAGTCGCCTCGTGCGGCGGTGCGCGGAATGGTCCGGGCAGGCATGAGGCACGGCCGGGGGCGGGCATGAGGCACGGGCGGCCGTCACTCCGCCAGGCCCGTCACCAGCCAGATGAACGCCACACCCGCGATCGTGCACAGCAGGGTGGAACGGGCGGGATGCTCATGGTGCGCCTCGGGCAGGATCTCGGCGGCGGCGAGGTAGAGCAACGCGCCGCCGAAGAAACCGAGGTAGCTGCCGAGCAGCTCCTGCGGCATCGTGAACAGCAGGGTGGAGGCGGCACCGACCACCGGGGCGAGGGCTCCGGCGAAGAGCATCGCGAGGGCCTTGCGGCGTTCGTTCCCGTAGAGGCTGGCGATCGTGTACGTGTTGAAGCCGTCCGCGAAGTCATGGGTGATGACGGCGAGCGCGACGGTGAGGCCCATGCCGCCGCCCACTTGGAACGCCGCGCCGATGGCGATGCCGTCCATGAGGCTGTGGAGCACCATGGCCGCGGCGGCGGTCATCCCGACCTGCGGTACCCGCTCGTGCCCGCCGTGGCTGTGATGTCCGCCGTTGTACGCCCCGTGCGACGCCTGCCGCGTCGCCAGCAGCCGCTCCACCACGTGGGCGAGGAGAAACCCGCCGACGAAGAGCAGCATGGCCTGCGGTACGGCGAAGATCTCCTCGCCCGCCGCGGCCATCGCCTCCGGCAGCAGATCGAGCCCGGCGGCACCGAGCATCAGCCCACCCGCGAGCCCCAGTACGAGATGGCGCCGGTCGGTGACGCGCTGCGCCGCCCAGCCGCCGAACAGCGTCATCAGGAACGCGCCGAGCGCGACGAACACCGCCATGCGTTCTTGCTAGCCGATGGCACCCCGTCGGCGCTGGGTGCCACGCCATGAGCGGGCTCGTGGTCGGGGTCGGCGCGCGCCGGGGTGCGCCCTTCGAGGAGGTGCTGGGGCTGATCCGCGACGCCCTGGGAGAAACCGGGGAGGGGACCGGGGCGGTCGTCGCGCTGGCGACCCTGGAGACCAAGGCCACCGAGCCGGGCATCGTCCGGGCCGCGGCGGCGCTCGGTGTACCTCTGTGGGCCTACCCGGCGTCGGAGCTGGCCCGAGTCGCGGTGCCGCACCCGTCAGGAGGGACGCGGGAGGCGGTGGGGACTCCCTCGGTGGCGGAGGCCGCGGCGCTCGTGGGCGGGGGCGGGGGCGAACTCCTGGTACCGAAACGTAAGTCACAGCCGCGGGGGCGACCTGCGGGGGTGACCTGTGCGATCGTGCGGCTTGCGGATGCTCCGGTTCCGGAACCGGCATCCGTACGGACTGGATCCTGTCGCGTTGGACATGATCTCGGTCATGAACGTCGGCGGCCCGGTCAGCCGGCACCGGCAACACCCGCAGCACTTGCACCAACCGCAGCACCCGCACCACCGCGCCGACCGCAAGGAGACCGTGTGACTTCCCCGCCCGCACTGCTCATCGCCGCCGACGGCGCCCGGCACGACGCTGCGGCCGCGGCGTTCCTGGTCCTCGTGGAGCAACTGGGCAGCCGCTACCCCGAGATCCCCGTTGCCGGCGGCCTCGTCGGCGCCGACCGCTGGCCGCTCACCGAGGCCGTGGCCGAGCTCGTCGCGGCGGGCGCCGAGCGGCTGGCCACCGTGTCGCTGGCGCTGGTGCCCGGCGGGCGGGCCGAGGAGGGCCTGTCCGAGGCGCTGGCCGCCGCCCGGCAGGACCACCCCGGGCTGTCCCTGGAGAGGGGCCGCGCGCTCGGCCCGCATCCGACACTGCTCGCCGTGCTGGAGCGACGGCTGGACGAGGCGCTGGGCGTGGCGGCCCGTACGCCGAGGGACCGGGCCGAGGTGACCGTACTGCTGGTGGCTCCCGGGTCGGCCGATCCGGAGGCCAACGCCGAGGTGCACCGGGCGGCGCGGCTGCTCTGGGAGGGCCGTGGGTACGCAGGGGTCGAGACGGCCTTCGTGTCGACGGCCGCGCCCGACGTACCGGCCGGACTCGACCGGTGTGTACGGCTCGGGGCGCGCCGGATCGTCGTCCTGCCGTACGTCCTGTTCGACGGTGGTCCTGTGGAGCGGGCTCAGCTGCATGCCGAGGGATGGGCGGCGGCGCATCCGGAGACCGACGTACGGTACGCCGAAGTGATCGGTCCTGCCGAGGAGTTGGCCGACGTGGTCGTGGAACGCTATCGGGAGGCGGTCGCCGTTCCCGTACCGCCACGGGCCCGACACGCGCAGGACGACCATGAACTCGCACGCTGACTCCCACGATCTGCGGCATCACGGGGACGCGGAGGTGAGGGACGGGCGGCTGACCGATCTCGCGGTCAACGTCCGCACGGGCACTCCCCCGGTATGGCTGCTCGAGCACATCGCCGAGTCGCTGACGTCGCTCGCGGCCTACCCGGACGGGCGGGCGGCGCGAGCCGCCGTCGCCGCGCGGCACGGGCTGCCGGTGGAGCGGGTGCTGCTGACGGCGGGCGCGGCGGAGGCGTTCGTACTGCTCGCGCGGGCGCTGCGGGTGCGTCGGCCGGTGGTCGTGCATCCGCAGTTCACCGAGCCGGAGGCGGCGCTGCGGGACGCAGGGCACGCGGTGACGCGGGTCGTGCTGAGGGATGAGGACGGCTTCCGGCTGGATCCGGAGGCCGTGCCCGAGTCGGCGGACCTCGTCGTCATCGGCAACCCGACGAATCCGACGTCGGTCCTCCATCCGGCTGCCGCGATCGCCCGGCTGGCGCGGCCGGGGCGGGTCCTGGTGGTCGACGAGGCCTTCATGGACGCGGTGCCGGGTGAGCCGGAGGCACTGGCGTCGCGGACCGACGTCCCCGGTCTCGTGGTGCTTCGCAGCCTCACCAAGACCTGGGGGCTGGCGGGTCTGCGGATCGGTTACGTGCTCGCCGCGCCGGAGACGATCGCGGAGCTGGAGCGGGCGCAGCCGCTGTGGCCGGTGTCGACGCCGGCGCTCGCCGCGGCGGAGGCGTGCATGTCGCCGCGAGCGCTTGCGGAAGCCGCCGTGGCGGCCGGACGCGTCGCGGCGGACCGGGCGCATCTGCTGGCCGGGCTCGCGGAGTTCGACGAGGTGCGTGCGGTGGAGGCGGCCGAGGGGCCGTTCGTCCTGGTGCGCATCGACCGGGCCGACGAGGTCCGCGACCGCCTGCGCGCCCTCGGCTTCGCGGCCCGCCGCGGCGACACGTTCCCCGGCCTCGACCGCCACTGGCTCCGCCTGGCGGTCCGCGACCGTACGACGACGAACCGCTTCCTCCAAGCCCTCGACCAGGCGCTCACGGTGGTGGGCGCGGGGTGCCTCCGGCGGGGGTGAGGTGACGGTGCGCCCTCTGCCGCAGGCGCGGGGTGCCTCCGGCGGGGGCGAGGTCACGGCGCGCCCGGTGCCGTGGGCGCGGGGTGCCTCCGGCGGGGGCGAGGTGACGGTGCGCCCGGTGCCGTGGGCGCGGGGTGCCTCCGGCGGGGGCGAGGTCACGGCGCGCCCGGTGCCGTGGGCGCGGCCGGTGTGTCCGTCCTCAAGCTCCCCCTACGCCCTGCGGCGTGGGGGGGGACCCCCAGACGGGCTCGGGGTGCGCCGGTGGGTGGTGGGGCGGGGCCCCTCCGGGCTCGACTCCTCGGGACCGGCGTGTTGCCCGGTACCGCGGGAGCAGCCGGTACTTCCGCCGGTCCCTGCGGGGCCGACCCTGCACGGCCCCGCCACGGGTTGTCCGCCGACTGCGGGCTGGTGGGTGGTTTGTACCCACCCGTTCCTCCCCCCAGGACTCCGTCCTTGGGGGGGACCCCATGCGGAACGACTGCCCACAAACCACGTGAACGCTCCCCACCGGGGCGCGCCCCCGCGGGCGCGCACGGCCGGGGGTGCGCAGGGGTCGTGTTCGGGACACCAAAGCGTGATTTGTGGCGCGCGACGAGGACCAGGCCCGTGCGGTACCGGGTGGCGCGCCGTAAATCATGCCGTCCCGGATACGAGCCCCGGAGCGGCCCCGGGACGGCAACCGCCCGGTTCGCGGCACCCCCGACCACCCAAGCCCGTCCGGCGTTTGAGGACGGACATACCGGCCGCGCCCACGGCACCGGGCGCACCGTCAACCACACACCCCGCCGGAGGCACCCCGCACCCACGGCAGAGGGCAACCCCGCAAACCACACCCCCGCCGGAGGCCTCAGTCGCGCGCCCGGCTGCGAGCCAGGACCACCGCACCGCCGCCCGCGACCAGCAGCACGACCGCGCCGCCCGCGAAGTACGGGGTCAGTCCGTTGCCACCGGTCGCCGCGAGGTTCTCGGCGGCGGGCGCGGGGGCGTCGGCAGGGGCGCCGGCGGCGGCCTTCGCCAGGCCGGCGCCGGTCTGGGGCTTCACGTCCGGCTCCACCGTGCGGGGCGTGGGTGACTCACAGTTCGCCGCGGCCAGCGTCACCCTGCCCTCGACCTCCGCGACGTTCAGCTTGAGCGGGTTGACGGACACCTTCAGTTCGAGCGCGGTGGCCGCGGCCGTACGCGAGGTGGTCCGCGTCTTCGACAGGTCGAGGGTGACCTCGCCGACACCGGGTACCTCGACCCGTGTCGTACCGCCCGTCGTCAGCTTGGTCTTCTTGCCGAGGACGGTGACCGCGCCGAGCAGATTCGATTCGGCCACCGGCTTCCTGCCGGCCACGCAGACCGCCTTCGACGTGACCTGTTCGACCTCGATGAGGGAGAGCAACGGCAGTCCGGGGACATGGACCTCGGCACGGGCGAGGTTGGTGTAGCCCTCGGCCCGCTGCCGGTCCGCGGTCGCCTTCGCGGTCGCCGCGTCCGCGCGCAGCAGGCTGAACGGCCTGCCCTGGTCGACACCCTCCACCTGGACGGTCAGCGCGGTCTTCTCGGCGCTCTCGGGGGCCTGGACCTCGTTGAGGGAGACCTTCAGCGGCACCTGGACGGCCCTGTTCAGCAGGGAGACGTCCAGGCCGGTACGGAGCACGACCGCGCTCGCACGCCCGACTCCGCCGCCCGTCGCCCGGGCCGGGGCCGCGAGCACCAGCGGGCCGGCGGCCAGCGCGGTGGCGGCCATGACGGCCGCGGAACGGCGTACGGGCATGCGAAAGGTGTTGCTGTTCACGGTGGTGGAACCCCCACAGAAGAATGGCGTCGCCGGGCCGCCGGCCACAGGGACTCGTGGGCGGCAGCGACTGAGAACACCGGAATCCTTACGCACGGAGAGTGAACTGACAGACACCTGGGGTGAGTTCACTCCAAAGTGGCGTTTCCGCGCCCGTATTCGATTCACGAGGTACGGGCGTTCCCCTAGGTCGCTCCTGGGGTGGGCGTAACAGGCGCACGCCGGTTGACCCGCGGGTGGCGCATGTGAAGGGGTTCAACGAGCGGCAGGAGCCCGGCGTCACGATCCGTCAACCGATGACGCGTCCCCGCAGGATCACCAGGCGCGGCGCCGCCAGTACCCGTACGTCCGCCCGTGGATCGGCCTCGTACACCACCAGGTCCGCCGGCGCCCCCTCCTCGAGGCCCGGCCGGCCCAGCCAGCTCCGCGCCCCCCATGCCGTCGCCGACAGCGCCTCGACCGGCGGAATGCCGGCCTTCACGAGCTCGGCGACCTCCGCCGCGACCAGGCCGTGCGCCAGCGAGCCGCCGGCGTCGGTGCCGACGTAGACGGGGATGCCCGCGTCGTACGCCGAGCGGACGGTGTCGTACCGGCGCGCGTGCAGCCGCCGCATATGGTCCGACCAGCGCGGGAACTTGCTCTCGCCGCCGGCCGCGAGCTGCGGGAACGTGGCGATGTTGACGAGTGTCGGGACGATCGCGACGCCCCGCTCGGCGAACAGCGGAATGGTCTCCTCGGTCAGCCCGGTCGCGTGCTCGATGCAGTCGATGCCCGCCTCGACCAGGTCGCGCAGCGAGTCCTCGGCGAAGCAGTGTGCGGTGACGCGGGCGCCGAGGCGGTGCGCCTCGGCGATGGCCGCCTCGACGGCACCACGCGGCCAGCAGGCGCCCAGGTCGCCCGCCTCGCGGTCGAGCCAGTCGCCCACCAGCTTCACCCAGCCGTCACCGCGCCGCGCCTCCTGTGCCACGTAGGCGACGAGGTCGTCGGGCTCGATCTCATGGGCGTAGTTGCGGATGTAGCGGCGGGTGCGGGCGATGTGCCGGCCTGCTCGGATGATCTTCGGCAGATCTTCGCGGTCGTCGATCCAGCGGGTGTCGGCGGGCGAGCCGGCGTCCCTGATGAGCAGCGTGCCCGCGTCCCGGTCGGTCAGCGCCTGCTTCTCACTGGTCGCCTCGTCCACCGCGCCGTGCGCGTCGAGCCCGACATGACAGTGGGCGTCGACGAGGCCGGGCAGCACCCAGCCCTCGACGGTCTCCGCTTCGGCTGCCGGCCGCCGATACGTGATGCGGCCGCCGACCACCCACAGCTCGTCCCGCACCTCCTGCGGCCCGACGAGCACCCGCCCCTTCACATGCAGCACCACGTGATCGCTCATGACCAGCACTCTACGAGCCCTGCTCCACCCTCGACCGAGGACAGCCGAAGACCGCCGAGAACCGCCGCTTGGTGGCGAAGGCGCTGGCGGCCGACCCGTCGCTGCCGCTGATCGCCGGGGCAGGGGCACTGTCCGCGGAGATGATCCGGGTGAACCACTACGGCACGGACGCGAGCCGTGACGCCGTGCAGTCCTCGCTGGCGGCGCCGGGCGCGGCGCTCGGCTAGTACGGCCACGAGGCGGACCTGGAGGGCGCCCGCCGGGCGGCTGCGGACGCCTGGCAGGAGTGATACCCACGCCCCCTGTCCCGAATCCCGCCGAAAAATAAATAGCGCATTAATTCATGAATGCGGGGAGCTACTTTATCGTGAGTAGCTCCCCGCATTCTTCTGCCCGGTTTCCCCGACCCTAAACAATAAATTTTCAACAGGACCGACCACCCCATTCCGGACGCGTTCCACGTGCGTTACGAGCATGTGACCGACTCCACACCAAAGATCTTTTGTACCGATAACTCCCGGTCAAACAGGGAGAGTTCACCGCAGGATCGCGCCGTGCGCGCGCCCGCGCGATAACACAGAAGGGCGCCTCACCCAACCCCTCCCCTCGATGCAATTTGCGAATTCGCTCGGTAAATTCAATCCGCATGACCACCGCACTGAGCATCGACAGCCCACGCGTGGAGGACGGAGCCGCGATCTGGAGAATCGCCCGCGACTCCAAGGTTCTGGACCTGAACTCCTCGTACAGCTATTTGCTGTGGTGCCGCGACTTCGCCGCGACCTCCGTGGTGGCCCGCGGCACGGACGGTGAACCGATCGCGTTCGTCACCGGATACATCCGGCCGGAGCGCCCGGACACGCTGGTCGTCTGGCAGGTCGCCGTCGACGACGCGCACCGCGGTCGCGGACTGGCCGGCACGCTCCTCGACGCGCTGACCCACCGCGTCGCCGCCGTACACGGCCTCCGCACGATCGAGACGACCGTCACCCCGGACAACACCCCTTCCGACCGGCTCTTCACCTCGTTCGCGGCCCGGCGCGGCGCGTCCCTGGAGCGAGAAGTGCTCTTCGGCGGAGGGCTGTTCCCCGACGACGGGCACCAGCCCGAGGTGCTGTACCGCATCGGCCCGATCACCGGCTGACCTCCCTCCGTCCGATCACCGACCGCCCTCGGCCGGAGTCCGGTCCGGCCTCCGGCCCACCCCCACATCAGGAGTGAAACGCTGTGACCATCACCCCGCCCGCCCTGAGTGTCTTCGAGACCCTGGAGTCGGAGGTGCGCAGCTACTGCCGTGGTTGGCCTGCCGTGTTCGACCGCGCGCAGGGCGCCCGCCTCACCGACGAGGACGGCCACACCTATCTGGACTTCTTCGCCGGCGCAGGATCACTCAACTACGGCCACAACAACCCCGTACTCAAACGCGCGCTGCTGGACTATCTGGAGCGCGACGGCATCACCCATGGCCTGGACATGGCGACGACCGCGAAGCGCGCCTTCCTGGAGTCCTTCCAGAACGTCGTGCTGCGGCCGCGCGATCTGCCGTACAAGGTGATGTTCCCCGGCCCGACCGGCACCAACGCGGTCGAGGCGGCGCTGAAACTCGCCCGCAAGGTGAAGGGCCGCGAGTCGATCGTCTCCTTCACCAACGCCTTCCACGGGATGTCGCTCGGCTCGCTCGCGGTGACCGGCAACGCGTTCAAGCGCGCCGGCGCCGGCATCCCGCTGGTGCACGGCACGCCGATGCCGTTCGACAACTACCTCGACGGGCGGATCCCGGACTTCCTCTGGTTCGAGCGACTGCTGCAGGACCAGGGCTCCGGCCTCAACAAGCCGGCGGCCGTGATCGTCGAGACCGTGCAGGGCGAGGGCGGCATCAACGTGGCCCGCGCCGAGTGGCTGCGGGCGCTCGCCGATCTCTGCCACCGCCAGGACATGCTGCTGATCGTCGACGACATCCAGATGGGCTGCGGCCGCACCGGTGCCTTCTTCTCCTTCGAGGAGGCGGGCATCACCCCGGACATCGTCACCCTGTCGAAGTCCATCAGCGGCTACGGACTGCCCATGTCGCTCTGCCTGTTCAACCCGGAGCTGGACGTCTGGGAGCCGGGCGAGCACAACGGCACGTTCCGCGGCCACAACCCGGCCTTCGTCACCGCGGCCGCCGCGCTGGACGCGTACTGGTCCGACGGCCAGATGGAGAAGCAGACCCTCGCCCGCGGCGAGCAGGTCGAGCAGGCGCTCCTCGCGATCTGCGACGAGAACTCCGCCGACGGTGCCCACTACCGGGGCCGTGGGCTGGTCTGGGGCCTGGAGTTCACCGACAAGGCCCGGGCGGCCGCCGTCTGCGCCCGCGCCTTCGAGCTGGGGCTGCTGCTGGAGACCTCGGGGCCGGAGAGCGAGGTGGTGAAGCTGCTGCCGCCGCTCACCGTGACGCCCGACGAGCTGGACGAGGGGCTGCGCACGCTCGCGCGCGCGGTCCGCGAGACGGCCTGACCTTCCGGCCCGTCCACCGCCAGACGGCCCGACGGCCCGACAGCCCGACAGCCCGTCCGACCGGCTGCCCCGAACCACGTACGTACGAAAGGAAGCGCACCACCGTGATCGTCCGATCGTTCAAGGACATCGAGAACACCGACCGGCACGTCAAGGCGAAGTCCGGCACCTGGGAGAGCAAGCGCATCGTGCTCGCCAAGGAGAAGGCCGGCTTCTCCCTGCACGAGACCGTGCTGTACGCGGGTACGGAGACGTCGATGTGGTACGCGAACCACGTCGAGGCCGTGCTCTGCGTGGAGGGCGAGGCCGAGCTCACGAACGACGAGACCGGCGAGGCGCACTGGATCGAGCCCGGCACGATGTATTTGCTGGACGGCCATGAGCGTCACACCCTGCGCCCCAAGACGGACTTCCGCTGCGTCTGTGTCTTCAACCCGCCCGTCACCGGACGGGAGGACCACGACGAGAACGGCGTCTACCCCCTGCTGACCGAGACCGAGGAGGGCTGACCGTGACCACCGCGCTCACCGATCTCTACCCGACCCGCGGCGCCGCCGAGACGGCCGTCCCTCGCCAGGACCCCGTGGTCTGGTCCCCGCCCGGGGCGCCGGGCCCGATCGCCCCGTCCGCACTCCAGTCGTACGAGCGCGACGGCTTCCTGGCGATCGAGGAGCTGATCACTCCGGACGAGGTCGCGGTCTACCGCGCCGAGCTGGAGCGCCTGATCTCCGACCCGGCGGTACGCGCCGACGAACGCTCGATCGTCGAGCCGAAGTCCCAGGACGTACGGTCGGTGTTCGAAGTACACCGGATCAGCGAGGTCTTCGCGGCGCTGGTGCGCGACGAGCGCGTCGTGGGCAGGGCGCGGCAGATCCTCGGCTCGGACGTGTACGTCCACCAGTCCCGGATCAACGTCAAGCCGGGGTTCGGGGCTTCGGGCTTCTACTGGCACTCGGACTTCGAGACCTGGCATGCCGAGGACGGTCTGCCGCGGATGCGGACCGTGTCGGTGTCGATCGCGCTGACCGAGAACTTCGACACCAACGGCGGGCTGATGATCATGCCCGGCTCGCACCGGACGTTCCTGGGCTGCGCCGGCGAGACGCCGAAGGACAACTACAAGAAGTCGCTGCAGATGCAGGACGCCGGGACGCCGTCGGACGGCGCGCTCACCGCGTTCGCCGACCGCCACGGCATCCGGCTCTTCACCGGCAAGGCGGGCTCGGCCACCTGGTTCGACTGCAACGCGATGCACGGCTCCGGGGACAACATCACCCCGTACCCGCGCAGCAATGTCTTCATCGTCTTCAACAGCGTGGAGAACGCGGCGCAGGAGCCCTTCGCGGCGCCGGTGCCACGGCCCTCGTTCATCGGGGCGCGGGACTTCACTCCGGTGCGGTAGCGGCGGGGTGCGACGGGGCCGGCCACGCGTGCGCGGCCGGCCCCGTTCTTCGTCACGGCGTCGCGGTCTGTTCCTCGAAGATCGCCCGGACAGGACCTGGTGCCGCGACCGGCAATGTTTGCCCGACAGGGCAAAGCTTGCCGGCAGGGGCACTAGTCGGCGAGCGCCGGGTAGTCGATGTACCCCTTGTCGTCACCGCCGAAGAAGGTCGCCATGTCGGGGGTGTTGTACGGTCCGCCCGCCGCGAGCCGGGCCGGCAGGTCCGGGTTGGCGAGGAAGAGCGCGCCGTACGACACGATGTCGGCGGTGCCGTTTTCGACCAGGGCGAGCTCGCCGGGGCCGGTCGGCCCGTCGGTCGCCGGGTTCAGGATGAACGTGCCGGTGAACTGCTTGCGCAGCGCGAGCGTCAGATCCCGCAGGCCCGGCACGTTCTCGACGATGTGCAGGTAGCCGATGCCGAACGGCTCCAGCGCCCGGACCAGCGCGGTGTACGTCGCCTCGGTGTCGGTCTCGGCGATGTCGTTGTACGCGTTGCCGGGCGAGATGCGCAGGCCTGTGCGCTCGGCACCGATGGCCTCCACCACGGCCCGGGTCACCTCGGCCGCGAAGCGGATGCGGTTCTCGACGGAGCCGCCCCACTCGTCGGTGCGCTGGTTGGTGTTGGTGGAGAGGAACTGGTGGATGAGGTAGCCGTTGGCGCCGTGCAGCTCCACGCCGTCGAAGCCCGCCTCGATCGCGTTGCGTGCGGCCTCGGCGTACTCACCGATGGTGGCGCGCACCTCGGCGCCGGTCAGCGCGCGCGGCGGCAGGAAGTCCTTGGGCCCTTCATGGGTGTACAGCTGGCCGGCGGCGGCGACGGCGGACGGTGCGACGCTGAGCAGCTCCTGGTCCGGCCAGATCACGGGGTGCCCGATGCGGCCCGTGTGCATGAGCTGTGCGAAGATCCGGCCGCCCTTCGCGTGGACGGCGTCGGTGACCTTGCGCCAGGCCGCGATCTGCTCCTCGCTGTGCAGGCCCGGGGTGTCGGGGTAGCCCTGACCGATGACGGAGGGCTGGATGCCCTCGGTGACGATCAGGCCGGCCGAGGCGCGCTGTGCGTAGTACTCGACCGTGGAGTCGGTCGGGGTGAGGCCCGGGCCATGGGCGCGACTGCGGGTCATCGGCGCCATGGCGATGCGGTTGGCGAGCCGCGTACCGGAGAGGTCGATCGGGTCGAAGGCAGTGGTCATGATGGCTCCCGGGACAGACATGATTGGTCGGCCAATTAATGCGACGAGCTCCACAGTAGCGCATCGGTTGGTCGACCAAGGTAATCTGGTCGAAGGGATGTGTGGGAACGTCGGAGACGCCAGGAGACACCCGGAGACGCCCGCGAATTCCCGCCGGAACAGCCAGAGGAGGCCCGATGAAGCCGGAGGCCGACCCCGCCTGTACCTACGACAAGCTGCCGGTGGCCGCCCGCGGCGGCCCGGTCAGCCATGCCGTCTCCCGGGTCGCCCGGCTCCATCGCATCGCCGCGGGCAAGCTGCTCAAGCAGGTCGGGCTCTACCCCGGCCAGGAGATGGTGATGATGCATCTCTGGGACTCGGGGCCCGTACGGCAGTCGGAGCTCATCAAGACGTGCGAGCTCGACCCGTCGACCGTCACCAAGATGCTCCAGCGGCTGGAGCAGTCGGGGCATGTCCGGCGCACCCCCGACCCGGCGGACCGGCGCGCGGTGCTCGTCGAGTCGACCGACACCAGCTGCGCGCTGTTCGCCGATGTACAGCGGGCCTGGAGCGAGCTGGAGGACCATACGCTCGCCGGTCTCGACCCGGCCGAGCGCGCCGAGCTGGGCCGGCTGCTGGCCAAGGTCGAGGAGAATCTCTGCACCGAGTCGGCGGAGTGCCCGCAGGGGCGTTAGACCGTCCGGCGGATCCCGGGCGGCTGCGGCGAGGTGTTCCGCCCCCGCCCCTCCCCCACGCGCTGCGGCGCGGGCCCATCAAGATCCACCGGACAGGGCCTAACGGGACAGGACCTCCAGCGCCCGGTCCACATCGGCTGTGGAGTTGTAGAGGTGGAACGAGGCTCGCAGATTGCCCGCGCGGGCCGAGACGACGACCCCGGCGCGGGCGAGGTCCGGCTGCCGGGCGCCGAGTCCGGGGACGGCGACGATGGCGGAGTCCCCGGGGACGGGCGTGTGGCCGAGTTCCGTCAGCCGCTCCCGGAAGCGGGCCGCGAGGGCGGTGTTGTGGGCGTGGATCGTCCCGACCCCGATCTCCTCCAGCAGCGCGAGCGACTGCTCGGCCGCGTGATAGGCGAGGAACGACGGCGGCTCGTCGTAGCGCCGGGCGGACCGGGCGAACTCCTCGACCGGCCCGTAGGTGCTCCCGGACAGGTCCTCGGCGGCGAACCAGCCCGCATGGACCGGGACCAGTGACTCCTGAGCCTCTTCGGTGACGGTGAGGAACGACGCACCGCGCGGGCAGAGCAGGTACTTGAAGGCGGCGGTGACGGTGTAGTCGTACGCTCCCGCCTCCAGCGGCAGCCAGCCCGCCGCCTGGCTGGCGTCGACGAGGACGCGGGCGCCGTGGGCGGCCGCGGCCGCCCGTACCGCGGGGAGGTCCGCGATCCGCCCGTCCGCCGACTGCACGGCGGACAGCGCCACCAGTGCGGTTCCGGGCCCCACGGCGCCGGCGATCCCGTCGAGCGGTGCGTACCGCACCTTCAGATCGCCGCGGGCCGTGAAGGGCGTGACCACCGAGCTGAACTCCCCCTCGGGGGCGACGACCTCGGCTCCCGAGGGCAGCGAGGCCGCGATGAGCCCGACGTGCACGGCGACCGAGCCGCCGACCGCGACACGCTCCGCGGACACGCCGGCAAGGCCGGCGAAGGAGGCGCGGGCGGCCTCCACGGCCTCGAAGCTGCCCGAGCCTTCCGGGCTGCCGTCCGCGATCTCCTCAACGAGCTTCTTGACGGCTTCGACCGTGCGGCGCGGGAGCAGACCGCAGGTGGAGGTGTTCAGGTACGTCGACGTCGGCGCGAACTCGGCGCCTCCCAGGGTGTCCATGTGACCACCCTGGAGCCGCCGCAACTATCAGTCAATTGCGCATAATTGACTGACACCTCCAAGCAGTTCTTATGCGTGGAGGTCGGGCGGCTCCCGCTGCGGGTGTCAGGCCTGCGGGACCTCGCAGGAACCGTCCGTGTCGCAGACGGCCGCGTCCGCGGAGCCGTCCGTGCCGACCGGGACGAGCGCCCGGCCCTGCCAGGCCTGCTCCAGCGCCTGCGTGAAGACCTCGGCGGGCTGCCCGCCGGACACCCCGTACCGGCGGTCGAGGACGAAGAACGGCACGGCATTCGCCCCGAGCTCGGCGGCCTCACGCTCGTCGGCACGTACGTCATCGGCGTACGCGTCCTCGTCGGCGAGGACAGCGCGGGCCTCGTCCGCGTCGAGCCCGGCCTCCACGGCGAGCCCGACCAGGACCTCCGGGTCGAACACGGACCGCTCCTCGGCGAAGTTCGCCCGGTAGGCGAGGTCCAGCAGCTCGTCCTGGCGGCCGCGGGCCCTGGCCAGGTGAAGCAGCCGGTGGATGTCAAAGGTGTTGCCGTGGTCGCGGCCCTCGGTGCGGTACCCGAGGCCCTCGGCGTGCGCGGTGGAGGCGACGTGCGCCTCCATGGCACGGGCCTCGTCGAGGGTGCGGCCATACTTCTTCGCGAGCATGTCGATCACGGGTGCGGTGTCGCGCTTGGCCCGGTTCGGATCGAGCTCGAAGGAGCGGTGCACCACCTCGACCTCGTCGCGGTGGGCGAAGGCCCCGAGTCCCTTCTCGAAGCGAGCCTTGCCGATGTAGCACCAGGGGCAGGCGATGTCGCTCCAGATCTCGACGCGCATGTGACCGCTTTCTCTCCGGGGTGTCGGACTGAGGACGGAGGGAGCCTCCGCTCAGAGACACAACACGCGCAGCGCCCGGGACATTCCTGGTGCCGCGCGCCGGCCTCACACCCGGTCCGGCCGCCGGCCTCACACGAGGTCCGACAGCCTGTCCCCGACAGCCCGTCCCCGACAGCCGGATCAGGAACCGTCGCGCAGGCCCTCCGGCCAGACGGGCCGGTACTCGATCCGGTCGAAGGTGACGACACAGCCCTCGCCGACCGGGGACTGGGCCATGAAGCCGACGAGCACGGCCTCCGCCTGTTCGCGGGTGCCGAGCGTGAAGATCCGTACGAAGGTCCAGCGCTCGCCGTCCGTCGAGGCATGGAAGGCGAAGGCGCCCCCGGTACGGCTGATCCGCAGCCAGGCGCTGTCGCCGTCCACCACGAAGGAGTTGGCGTCGTCGGAGTGGCCCCTGGTGACGACGGTGCAGATCGTCGGCTTGTCGGGGGACAGCTCCAGGCACAGCTTGGCCCACTCGCGCTCGGCGGCGTGCAGATAGAGCACGCCCGCGTCGAAGGCGGCGCCGAAGCCCACCTTGACCCGCGCGATCAGCTGGAAGTCGCCCTCCGGCGCACCGAGCAGGCGTGGCGCGTCGGAGGCCGGGTCCAAGGCGTCACCCGTGGGCGGCACGAAACGGTCCTGCCGCGCGCCCGCCCAGCCGGTGAGCATCCCGTTCTCGTACGACCAGTCGGCGTCGGGGCCGTACGGGCGTAGCGCGAAGGGGAGTTCGGGCAGCTCCATCTCGTCGGTCACGCGGTCAGCTTTCCAGACCCTCCGCGCGCCCGTCGACCAGACGCGGAAGACCGAGCGGGTTGTCGTCGCGCAGCTCGGGCGGGAGCAGCGCGGGCGGCGCCGACTGGTAGGTGACCGGGCGCAGCCAGCGCTCGATCGCCGTGGCTCCGACCGAGGTCGAGGTGGAGGTGGTGGCCGGGTAGGGGCCGCCGTGGTGCTGGGCGGGGGCGACGGCGACTCCGGTCGGCCAGCCGTCGACGAGGACCCGGCCGGCGAGCGGGGTGAGCGCGGCGAGCAGCCCGGCGCCCTTCCCCCGCGCCTCCTCCTCGGAAAGGTGGAGCGTGGCGGTGAGATTGCCGGGCAGCCGGGACAGTACGGCTTTGATCTCGTCCGCGGCGGCGTACCGGGCGACCACCGTGACGGGCCCGAAGCACTCCTCCAGCAGCAGATCGTGCGGACCTTCGGCGGCCAGCCGCTGCGCCGGTACGGTCAGGAAGCCCGCGCTCACGGTGTGCTCCCCGCCCGCGCCAGGGGTGACGGGCGCGTCGACGCCGTCCAGCGCGGCCCGCTCGGTGACGCCCGCGACAAAGGCGTCCCGCATCCGGTGGTCGAGCATCACGCCGGGCTCGGTGTCGCTCACGGCCGCGGTGAGGGACTTCAGCAGGCGGTCGCCCGCGTCCCCCGCCGGGGCGAGGACGAAGCCGGGCTTGGTGCAGAACTGCCCCTCCCCCAGAGTCATCGAGCCGGCCAGGCCGGCGCCGATCGCCTCGGCCCGCTCGGCGGCCGCGGCCTCGGTGATCACGACCGGGTTGAGGGAGCCGAGTTCGCCGTGGAAGGGGATGGGGGCGGGCCGGGCGGCCGCCGCGTCGAAGAGGGCGCGCCCGCCGCGTACCGAGCCGGTGAAGCCGGCGGCCGCGACCAGCGGGTGGCGTACGAGCTCCAGGCCCGCGTCGAAGCCGTGCACCAGGGCCACGACGTCCTCGGGGAGTCCGACCCGCTGGGCCGCCCTGCGCAGCACGGACGCGCAGAGTTCGGAGGTGGCCGGATGGTCGGGGTGAGCCTTGACGACGACGGGGCAGCCCGCGGCGAGTGCGCTCGCGGTGTCGCCGCCCGGCACCGAGAAGGCGAGCGGGAAGTTGCTCGCGGCGTAGACCGCGACGACGCCGAGCGGGATCTTCCAGCGGCGCAGATCGGGCCACGGCGGGGTGCGTCCGGCGTCCGCGTGGTCGATGCGGATGTCGAGGAAGGCGCCCTCGTCGACGACATCGGCGAAGGACCGCAACTGGGCGGTGGTCCTGGCAAGTTCGCCGGTGAGCCTGGTCGGCCCGAGGGCGGTCTCGGCGTCGGCGGCCTCGATGACGTACTCGCCCGCCTCGTCGAGGAGGTCCGCGGCGGTACGCAGGAGCGCGGCGCGTACCGTACGGTCGGCGAGTACGGGGCGGGCGGCCTGCGCCGCGCGTACCGCCCGGTCGACCTCCTCGGCCGTGGCCTCGACCGCGACCTGCTCACGCGGCTTCCCGGTTCGGGGGTCCACACTCCAGACTGGTGCTGCTCCCACCGCGGCTTCCTCCCCGAGTTGTTCGGTATTCTGAACAGAGTTCCCATTAGTGAATACCATGGGACGTGGGGACTCTATTTCCGGGCGTTCTGCGCGGTCAAGAAGGGTGAAGGCCATGGCAACTGCCGAGCAGGGTGGGGCACAGGTCAAGTCCGCGGTGCGGACTGTGGAGCTGCTCGAATATTTCGCCGGACGTCCCGGTATGCATTCGCTCGCCGCTGTCCAGGAGGCCGTCGGCTATCCCAAGTCCAGCCTCTACATGCTGCTGCGCACCCTGGTCGAGCTGGGCTGGGTGGAGACGGACGCGACGGGCACGCGGTACGGCATCGGCGTACGCGCCCTGCTCGTCGGTACCTCGTACATCGACGGCGACGAGGTCGTCGCGGCGGCCCGCCCCACCCTCGACCGGCTCTCGGACGACACCACGGAGACGATCCACCTGGCCCGCCTCGACGGTACGAACGTCGTGTATCTGGCCACCCGCCAGTCCCAGCACTATCTGCGCCCCTTCACCCGCGTCGGCCGCCGGCTGCCCGCCCACTCCACCGCGCTCGGCAAGGCGCTGCTCGCCACCCACAGCGACGAGCAGGTGCGCAAGATGCTGCCGGAGACGCTGCCCGCGCTGACCGAGCACACCGTCACCGACCGGGAGCAGCTCATCGAGGAGCTGCGGCAGGTCCGCGAGCAGGGCTACGCCGTGGACCGCGAGGAAAACACGCTGGGGCTGCGCTGCTTCGGCGTCGCCATCCCGTACCGGACGCCGGCGCGGGACGCGATCAGCTGCTCGGTGCCGGTGGCGCGGCTGACCCCGGCCCACGAGCAGATGATCAAGGACGCGCTGTTCGACGCGCGGGACCGGCTGACGCTGGCCACGCGGAGGCTCTGATGACGGTCACTCTCCGGGAGGTCCAGGAGCAGGACCTCGATGTCTTCTTCGTGCTGAAGCAGGATCCCGAGGCCGGGCGGATGGCCGCCTTCACCTCCGAGGACCCCACCGACCGGGCCCGCTTCGACGCCTTCTGGGCCCGGATCCTCCCCTCCGACGACGTCAATCGCACGGTGCTCGTCGACGGCGTGGTGGCCGGTCACGCCGCTGTGTACGGGCCGCCCGGCGAGCGGGAGGTGACGTACTGGATCGACCGCGCCCACTGGGGACGCGGCGTGGCCACCGCGGCGCTGCGCGAGCTGCTCGCGCTCGTGCCGGAGCGCCCGCTGTACGCGCGGGCCGCCACCGACAACGCGGGCTCGCTGCGCGTCCTGGCCAAGTGCGGCTTCACGATCACCGGCAGGGACCGCGGCTTCGCCCACGCGCGCGGCGAGGAGACCGACGAGTTCGTGCTCAGGCTCGACGCCTGAGGGCGCCCGGGCGGCGCTCGACGACGGAAGCAGCTCGACGGCGGAAGCAGACGGAGCGGTAGCGGGTCGGCGAACGGCCGGTGGTGTCGAGCCGGCGAGCAGGGTGATCACGCCGCTCGGGCCCGTCGGGTACCGGGTCCAGCAGGGTGATCACGCTGCTCCGGCCCTCGGGTACAGGGTCGCCTCCGCCGTACGGCGGAGGGGGTTCGTCACCACGCAGGAGGTGCCGACGGCCGGTTGCCGGAAGCGTGGATGCCATGACACAGACACCGCTCCTCGCCGCTCCCCTGCCTCCCGCGCCACCCCTCGGAAGGGGTCGCAGGGCGCTGCGCGCCCTCGCCATCGCCTCCTGCGCGCCCTACATCTCGCTCAAGGTCGCCTGGGTCGCCGGCAGCGAGATCGGCATCCCCGCCGGCAGCGGGCTCCTGGACCACCGCGCACAGATGGCAGTCGTGAACAGCGTCTCGGTGCTGATGGACGCGGCCGTCGTGGTGCTCGCGCTGCTGCTCACCCAGCGCTGGGGGCTGCGGGTGAAGGCCTGGCTGCTTGCCGTGCCCACCTGGACGGCGACCGGGCTGCTCACCCCGATCATGGTGGGCTTCCCCCTGCAGCTGCTGGTGTCCCTCGGCGGCGGCACGAAGGCCCAGGACGCGTCGAAGGAGCCGTTCCTCGACGACTGGGTATTCAGCGTGGTCTACAGCGGGTTCATCGTGCAGGGCCTGACCCTGGGCGCCCTCTTCGTGCTGTACGCCCGCGACCGCTGGGGCCATGTGTGGCGGGGCCTGGTCCGGGAACTGCCGGCCACCGTGACCGGGCCGCCGATGCGCGCGGCCGCCGTGGCCGGGTCGGTGCTCGCACTGTTCCCCGCCGTCATGCACCTGCTCTGGGCGGTCGGCTCGACGGCGGGACTGCCCCCGCTCAGGGCTGCCGAGCGCACCAGCGACTTCTACGTTCTGGCGGGCGTCCGGGTGCTGTTCACGGCGGCCGCCGTGGCAGGCGTGCTGATCCTCGCGTTCCGGTGCGGCCGGTCTCTGCGGGTACGGACACCGCTGGCGGCCGCCTGGGTGGGTTCCGGCGTGCTGGGCGCCTGGGGCGGCTGGATGCTGCTCGCCACGCTGATGCCGGACACCGATCCGGACAAGGCGGCCCCGGCGCTGATGACCCTGACCTACGCTGGGGAGATGATCACGGGGCTGCTCCTCGCCGCCGCAACCGCCTGCTTCCTGCGGCGGCGCGACGCGTGAGACGTGTGTGGGGGACGCTGTTCGGCGCGCGGGCGCGGCTGCGCTGGGTCCATCTGATCCTGGGCGGTGCGCTGTTGATGCCGTACTGGCTCGTCGGCACCGTGCTCATGGGCCCGATCGTGGACTCTCCGGGCCTGTTCGACGGATCCCTCGCCCTGCAGTTCGGGGCGTACGCGATCGCCCTTCCGCTGGCCGCGGTCACCGCGCTCTTCCCGCTGGCCCGGCCGATGTCGGTGGCCGCGGCACGGGCGATGTGCGGGGTGCCGGCCGACGGGTTCGCGGACGGTCCGGCGCGGACCCGGCAGGGCAGGGCCCGTACCGCCGCCTGGTACACGCTTCATGTGGGGCTCGGCGGGCTGGTCAGCGGTGCGTCGCTGGCACTGCCGCCGTTCGCGGTGGCGGTCATGGCGCTGCCGTTCTCCGCCGCGCTGCGCGAGTCCGCGCTCACGGACCACTGGTCGCTGAACCGGTCATGGGTCGTCTGGGCAGGGCTGCCCGCCGGGCTGCTGATGCTGCTGGCGCTCGCGGCCTGCACGGCCGGGGCCGGGGCGCTGCTCGCCCGCCAGGCGCCGGTGCTGCTGGGGCCGACGCCCGAGGACCGGCTGGCGGCGGCCGAACGGCGGGCCGCCGAACTCGCTGTGCGCAACCGGCTCGCCCGCGAACTGCACGACTCGGTGGGCCATGCGCTGAGTGCGGTGACCCTGCAGGCGAGCGCCGCTCGCAGGGTCCTGGACAGCGATGTGGAGTTCGTACGGGAGGCGCTGGCGGCGATCGAGGAGACCACCCGGCGCACGGTGGGGGAACTCGACTCGGTCCTGGGGCTGTTGCGGCAGGGGGAGGACGAGGGCGAGCTGTCCACGCCGGGACTCGACGCGCTGGACGGGCTGCTCGCGCACAGCGGGCGGCAGGTGGCGTACGCGGCGGAGGGCGAGCTGTCCACCGTCCCCGAGGCGGTCTCCCGCGAGGCGTACCGGATCGTCCAGGAGGGCCTGAGCAACGCCCTGCGACACGGCGGCGCCGCACCGGTGTCGCTCCATGTGCGGGTGCACGACACGGAGTTGGAGATAGCGATGGAGAACCCGCTGCCCGACCGGTCACCGGTGGTCCGTCCGGGCGGCGGCCGTGGCCTGCGCGGTATCGCCGAACGGGCGGCGCTGCTCGGCGGCCGGGCCTCGGCGGGCCCGGCCGGCGAGACCTGGCGGCTCACCGCCCGCCTCCCCCTGGCCGGTGGGCGATGAGCGCGATCCGGGTCGTCCTCGCCGACGACGAGCGCATGGTCCGCACCGCGCTGCGCGTCATCCTCGACGCCGAACCGGACCTGGAGGTGACGGGGGAGGCGGCGACGGGCGCCGAGGCGGTGTCGGTCGTCCGCGAGCTGCGCCCGGACGTGGTGCTGATGGACGTCCGCATGCCGGAGGTCGACGGCATCCGGGCCACTCAGCAGATCCTCGGCTCGATGGACACACCTCCGCGGATCGTGGTCGTGACGACCTTCGAGAACGACTCGTACGTGTACGACGCGCTGCGGGCGGGTGCCGCGGGCTTTCTGCTCAAGCGTGCCGCCGCGGAGGACCTGGTGGCGGCGGTCCGGCTGGTCGCCCGCAGCGACTCGCTGCTCTACCCGGCCGCGCTGCGGGGCCTCGCCGCGGAGCACGCGCGCCACGCGCCCGTCCCGCCGCCGCCCTGGGCCGCGCGGCTGACCGAGCGGGAGGCGGACGTGCTCCGGCTGATGGCGAGGGGCCTGACCAACGCGGAGATCGCGGAGCAGCTCCGGGTCGGCCCGGCGACGGCGAAGACCCATGTGGCGGCGGTCCTGGCGAAGACGGGCACGCGGGACCGTACGCAGGCGGTGATCGCGGCTTACGAGTCGGGGTTCATCGCCCCGCGGTAGGGCCTGCCCTAGGTCCGGTGGACTCCTCGTCCGCCGACGCGGATGAGGAGTCCCTGAGAAACCCGGCAGAACGGAACGGAACGCCTCAGGCCGCTCGTCCCTCCCTGGGATGAACAAGACGATCAGGCGCGCCGCGGTCTTCAGTCTGCTCCTGGTGCTCGCCCTGCTGGTGCGGGCCACCTGGGTGCAGGCGTACCGGGCCGAGGCCCTCGCGGACGACAAGCACAACCGGCGGAACACCATCGCGCAGTACGCGCAGCCGCTCGGCGACATCGTCGTGGCCGGTTCGCCGGTCACCGGCTCGAAGAGAACGGAGGGCAGCGATCTCGCGTACAAGCGCACGTACACGAACGGCGAGCTGTACGCGCCGGTCACCGGCTACAGCTCGCAGGCGTACGGCGCGACCCAGCTCGAAGGCATCTACAGCGACGTGCTCGACGGCACCGGCAATCTGCTGAAGAACCCGCTGGACGTGCTCACCGGCAAGCAGGCCCGGCCCGGTGACGTCCTCACCACCGTCGACCCCGCCGTGCAGAAGGCCGGTTTCGAGGCGCTCGGCGACAAGAAGGGCGCGGCGGTCGCCATCGACCCGAAGACCGGCCGGATCCTGGGGATCGTGAGCACGCCGTCGTACGACCCGTCGACGATCAGCGGGACCACCGACGGCGACGCCTGGAAGCAGCTCACCGGCGACAAGGACCAGCCGATGCTCAACCGGGCGCTGCGGCAGCCGCTGCCGCCCGGCTCGACCTTCAAGCTGGTGGTCGCGGCGGCGGCGCTGGAGGACGGGCTCTACTCGTCGGTGGACGAGCGGACGGACAGCCCGGACCCGTACACACTGCCGAACACCCGGACCGTGCTGGAGAACGAGAACAAGTCCGCGCCCTGCGAGAACGCGACCATGCGCACCGCGCTGCGGTACTCCTGCAACAACGTCTTCGGGAAGATGGCCGCGGACCTGGGCAAGGACAAGGTCCGGGCCATGGCGGAGAAGTTCGGCTTCAACGACGCCGAGAAGGACGTCCCCGTGCGCGCGTCGAAGAGCGTCTACCCGACGGACATGGACTCGGCGCAGACGGCGCTGACGGGCATCGGCCAGTTCGAGGTGACGGCGACTCCGCTGCAGATGGCGATGGTGTCCGCCGCTCTGGCCAATGACGGTCTCATGGCGTCCCCGCACATGGTCTCCGAGGTGGTGGACGCGGACGGCAACACCCTCCGGAGCTACGGGGACTCCGGGGCGGAGCGGATCGTGTCCTCGTCCACGGCGGAGCAGCTGCGCAGCGCCATGGTCACGGTCGTCGAGGACGGCACGGGCAGCAACGCGCGGATCAGCGGCGCCGAGGTCGGCGGGAAGACGGGCACGGCCCAGCACGGCGAGAACAACAGCAAGACGCCGTACGCCTGGTTCACGTCGTACGCGAAGGCCTCCGGGGGCGGAGAGGGTGCGACCGGCAAGGAGGTCGCGGTCGCGGTGATCGTCGAGGACTCGGGTGCGGCGCGCTCGGAGGTCAGCGGCAACGGGCTGGCGGCGCCGATCGCCCAGAAGATGATGAAGGCGGCGCTCGGGTAGGGGCATCGCTGAGGAGGCGCCGACTCCGGTTGGCTTCGGGACACGCTGCACGGTAAGCAGGGGTACTTCAATCTTCAATACAGGTGTATGTGGAGGACTCCGTGCAGCAGCTGCCCCGTTCCCTGTCCGGCTGGACCATGGCCGTGTTCGGTGTCCTCGCCGCGACGATGGGTCTGGCGGGGCTGATCTCCCCGAGCCACTTGCTCATGGTCATGGGGCTGGGGGCGGCTTCGGACCCCACCTTCGACGCCGGGGACTACACGCAGTCCTTCGTCACCGCCTCCTCGATGGCCGCGCTCAACATGGGCGTGTACTACGTGCTGGCGGCGCTCGCCGACTGGAAGGCCTTCTTCCGCTGGACGGTCCCGTTCCGCCTGCTGACCTGCTTCGTCTTCACCTGCGCGGTGCTCTCCCACCGCGCACCGACCGCTTTCCTCGGCATTGCCGTATGGGAGGGCCTGGGCGCGGTCGCGACGGGCATGGCCCTGCGGTTCGAGGGGAGGCGCACCACCGGTCCGGCCACCCAGCCGTGACCCCGGACCGGTGGTGCGACCCGCCCCAGGCCCTGGGGCCTGTCCGGGCCCCAGGTCCTGGACAGGACCTAGCCGACGCCCAGGAGCTGCTGGATCGGATCGATCGCGAAGTACACGACGAACAGCGCCGTCGTGCCCCACAGCAGCCAGTGCACCTCGCGCGCCTTGCCGAGCACCGTCTTGATGACGGTGTAGGCGATGAACCCGGCGCCGATGCCGTTGGTGATGGAGTACGTGAACGGCATCACGGCGATCGTGAGGAAGGCCGGGATGGCGATCTCGTACCGCACCCAGTCGATGTGCCGGACCTGCGCCATCAGCAGGAAGCCGACCGCGACCAGCGCGGGGGCGGCGGCCTGGGCCGGGACGACCGTGGCGAGCGGGGTGAGGAAGAGGGCGAGCCCGAAGAGCGCGCCGGTGACGACGGAGGCGAAGCCGGTACGGGCGCCCTCGCCGACACCGGCGGCCGACTCGATGTAGGACGTGGCCGAGGAGGCGGACGCCGCGCCGCCCGCGACCGCCGCGGCGCCGTCGATGAGCAGAACCCGGCCCAGGTTCGGGACATTGCCCTTCTCGTCGAGCAGCCCGGCCTCGTTGGAGACGCCGACGACCGTGCCCATGGTGTCGAAGAAGTCGCTCAGGATCAGGGTGAAGACGAGCAGGACGATGGTGATGACACCGACCTGCCCGAAGGCGCCGAAGAGGCTGAAGTTTCCGACGAGCCCGAAGTCCGGGGCCGCCACGATGCTCTCGGGGACGGTGGGGACGGTCAGTCCCCAGGCGGTCGGGGCGACGTGGGCGATCTCGTTGATGACGATCGCGACGACCGTCATCACGACGATGGAGATCAGGATCGCGCCGCCCACCTTGCGCGCCATCAGCGAGATGGTGAGGAGAACGCCCAGACAGAAGACCAGCACGGGCCAGCCGCTCAGGTGCCCGCTCGCCCCGAGCTGCACCGGAACGGACCCCGTCTCGCCGGGGATACGGGTCGCGAAGCCCGCGTCGATGAAGCCGATGAACGCGATGAACAGCCCGATGCCGACGCTGATGGCCTGCTTCAGCTGCTGCGGGATCGCGTGCATGACGGCCTCGCGCAGCCCCGTGGCGACCAGGACACAGATGAGGATGCCTTCGATGACCACCAGGCCCATCGCATCGGGCCAGCTCATCAACGGGGCGATCTGGAAGGCGACGACGGCGTTGAGGCCGAGCCCGGCGGCGATGGCGAGCGGCAGATTGCCGCCGAGGCCCATGATCGCGGTCATCACGGCGGCCACGAGCGCGGTGACGGTGACGAGCTGGGGCCCGGAGAGCTGGGCTCCGAACTTGTCCTCGGCCCCACCGAGGATGATCGGGTTGAGCACGAGAATGTAGGCCATCGTGAAGAACGTGGCGAAGCCGCCGCGTACCTCGCGCCCGAAGGTCGAACCGCGCTCGGTGATTCTGAAGTAGCGGTCGACGGCGTTGTGTCCCTGTGGTTCCGGCATGGCTCTCCTCGGCGGGTGACGGTTCCGCGCTGTGTCGATGGCTGGATTGTTCCCACCGAGGAGGCCGTTCAGGTTTTCGCCGTGTTACGTGACCAGGGTGTGACCTGACCGCAGTGCTAGTTCACCGCCGCCCACCTCTTGATCGTGGCGATGGCCTGTTCCTGCTGCTCCGCCGGCAGTTTGCCGATCGAGGCCCCGTGGTTGGCGCCGGGCACGACATAGCGGTACGAGTCGTGCCGGCTCGGTGTGAACTTTTCGGCGCTCCAGGGGTCGTTCTGGCCGTAGATGTACATCATCCGCTCGCCCCGTGTCCGCACCCAGCTGTCGATGTCGGCCATTGCCGCGTTGTCGTACGAGCCGCGCATCACATCGGGCAGGACCGAGTTGGGCTGGTAGATGTCCGGGTAGTGGCGCACGTCCTTGAGGTGCTTGAACTTCAGATCGGCCCAGCCGAGCTGGGTCGCGGCCTGCCGGTAGTAGGGACCCGCGCCGTTCGTGCCGAGCGTCTCGTCCTGGTAGACGCTGAAGCCGTGCTGCTTCGACCACTCGTACAGTTCGTCGTCACCGACGGACTTCGCGTCGGGGACGGTGGCGCAGTTGTCGGCGGTGTCGCTCTGCCAGAAGTTCCACACCTGGTCGAGGACGGCGAACTCATAGGCCCGGTCGGTGGTGCCGAGGGTCTCCTCGAAGGTGTCGCCGTTCTTCACGGCGTCCGCCTCGAACTTGGGCAGCAGACGCTCGCGGCGCACGAGCATCTCGCGCTGTACGGCATTGAGCGCGTCCCGGCACTCCTGTGTGCCGACCGTGCGGAAGAACCGCTCGTACGTCGAGTCGTCCTTGTTGTTCGCATCGTTGGGGGCGACGAAGGCGACGACCGCGTCGAGGTCCCCCGGGTAGAAGCGCTCGTGGTAGGTCGCGGTCATCCCGCCCTTGCTGCCGCCCGTCCCCAGCCACCTCCCCTGCTCGATGCCGCGCAGCGCCTGGGTGATGCGGTGCTCGTCGCTCGCCTCCTGCCAGATGGTCAGCTTGGTCCAGTCGTCACCGGCCGGGCCCGCGGGCCGCGAGCCGGCGAAGTAGCGGTGCTCGACGCTGATCTGGTTGGCGTCGATCAGGCGGGTGAGGGAGGTGATGCCGGTGGAGAGGGTGTAGCCGCCGGTGTAGAAGACGGTGGGCCGGTCGGCGGACTTGTGCCACAGCGTCAGACGCTGGGTGAACGTGCCGCGGAGCGGGTGGCGGTGGTCGACCGGCTGGACGTACGTCAGCGTGTAGTACGGGTGTCCCTCGCGGTCCACGACCGAGACGACGGTCATGCCCGGGATGCGTTCCAGCTGGTCGCGTACGTCCTCGGCGGCCGCGGCCCGGGCCGGATCCGGCGCGGCCGGAGTGGCCGCCACCGCGGGAAGGGCTCCGGCCAGGATCGCCGTACCGGAGACCAGCCCGGCGCACAGAAGCGCGGTTATCCCCTTGATGCGCACAGTGTTTCCCCTCATGCATGAGTGACGGGTGGTGCGCCGGATGCTACGGCGTCAGGAGGCGCCGCACCGGGAAGTACGCCAACTGCCCCCACGGGCCTGTCGGCGGCGGTGGTGCCGGTGGGGCGTCAGACGAGCTGTGCCAGCGCGTCCTTGACAGCCGCCAGGTCCTGGTCGGAGGCGAGGCCCGCGTGGTACAGGCGCAGTTCGTCCGCCCCGAGCGAGGCGGCACGGCGGGCGTCGGCGGCGAGCGTTCCCGGGCTGCCGCCCATGCCTGCGACCACGGTGAGGTTGGCGGCGATGACGGACGTCGCGGACGCGTGCTGGGCGAACGGCGGCAGCAGCCGTGCCCCGCCGGTGCAGGGCACGACCACGCCGTCGGCGAGTCCGAGGATGTGCGCGGGGTCCACCCCGGCGTTGGCACCGCAGTGGTACGCCACCGGATCCGCGTGCAGCAGCACCTGGAAGCCCTCCGGGGCGGCGGCCCGTACCGCGGCGACGACGGCCTCCTGCAGCGTCCGGGCCGTGCGGGTACGGAACTCCAGGGTCACCGCGGTCGGTTCGGCTCCCAGCAGCTCCTCGACCCGGATGCCGGGGGGTGCGCTCCCCCGCCACACCGGCTCCAGCGCGTCCCGCACGCCTGCGCTCAGCTCGTCGGGGTCCGTGCCCTGTGCCGCGTACCCGTCCCGGCAGGCGGGGCAGAAGCACAGCGACATGGCGTACTGGGCGGCGTCGCCGAGGCCGACACCCGCGATCTTGTCGTGGGCGTGCAGATGGGCGAGCCCGTACCAGCCGCAGGATTCGAGCTCAGTGCCGCGTGCCCCCGGCCGTACCGCCGCCTCGGCCGCGAGGGTCTGCAGACAGGCGCGGACGGCGGGCTGGGCGATGCAGGGCGCCCAGGGATAGCGGTCGCCGTACGCGTTGACCACGGACGTGCCCGGGTGCTCCGCACCGAGGCGGGAGTTGTGGGCGAGGACGACCCAGGTGTGCACATCGAGTCCGGCGGCGGTGAGGGCGTCGGCGGCCTGTCCGTACGCGTCGCCGGGCGCCCAGGACCCGGCCGGGTACGGACGGAGTGCGGCTCCCGCCCAGCGCGCCTCGTCCGGCGGGTAGAGCACGGCCGCGTGCTCGGCGGTGACGACGCGGTGGCGGGGGTGGCGCGGGGTGAGGGCGCGGGTCGAATGGTAGGCGGAGGCGAGGGTGACCTGCCGGACGCCGAGGCCGGCGATCCGGCCCGCGGCGTCCGGGTCGCCGGTGATGTCCCAGGGGTAGACGAAGGCGCCGGCCTTCACTCGGCCGCTCCGTCTCCGAGGAGTGCGCAGCCGCGTTCGACGATGTCGGCGAGCTCCTTGAGGTGGTCGGCGGACGGCTCGCTCAGTGGCGGCCGTACCTCCCCGACGTCCTGTCCGCGCAGCCGCACCGCGGCCTTGACGAGCGAGACGGCGTATCCGTGGCGGGACGCACGCAGTTCCACGAGGGGGCGGTAGAAGCCGTCGAGGAGGCGTTCGACGGTGGCATCGTCGCCGGTGGTGAGGGCGCGGTGGAAGGCGAGGGCGATCTCGGGGGCGAAGCAGAAGACGGCGGAGGAGTAGAGGGTGATGCCGATGCCGCGGTAGGCGAGGCCGGTGAGCTCGGCGGTGGGCAGGCCGTTGAAGTAGAGGAAGTCGCGCCCGGGAGCCTCGGTGCGTACGGCGCTGACGATGCGCTGCATCAGGTCGAGGTCGCCGTACCCGTCCTTGAGGCCGATGATGCCGTCGACCGCGGCGAGTCCGACGACGGTCTCGGGCGTGAACACCGCGTTGTCGCGCTGGTAGACGATGACGTCGAGCTCGGTTGCGGCCGCGAGCGCGGCGTAGTGGCGCAGCAGTCCGGCCTGGTCGGCGACGACGAGGTAGGGCGGCATGGCGAGAATCCCGTCGGCGCCCGCGTCCTCGGCGAGTTTCGCGTACCGGATGGCGAGGGCCGTGCCGTAGCCGGCGCCCGCGAGGACGGGGACCCGGCCGGCGGTCTCCTCGACCGCGGCGGCGACGCAGTCGCGGAACTCCTCCGGGGTCAGAGCATGGAACTCGCCGGTGCCGCAGCAGGCGAAGACGGCCCCGGCGCCGGCCTCGACGCCGGAACGCACATGGGCGCGGAAGGCGTCGAGGTCGAGGGCGCCGTCCGGTCCGTACGCGGTGACGGGGAAGAACAGCGGCCCCTCGGCATGGGTGAGTCGGGCGGCGAGCGGGGCTGAGGTCACGGGCGCTCCCTGGGCCGTGCACCGAGCGATCAGGCTCGTGCATCATTCTGATCGACGTCTACATTTCTGAACGACGCCACGCTAGTGCGGCCCTGATGGCGAGGTCAAGCCAGAAAACCGCAACTCAGCGGCATGATTGACGCCTTCACGCCACACTTGACGGTGCCGGGGCCGCTCTTGAGCGTGTCCACGCATGTGAATATCGTCTACAGACCTGCGTCCTGTCCGAGTCGCATCGAGGGGAACCCACCCATGCCCGCACCCCGCACCGTCCTGCTCACCGGCGCAGCCGGCGGCGTCGGCACCCTGATGCGGGGGCTGCTGCCCGCGTACGGCTACGAGCTCCGCCTCTTCGACATGACCCCGATCGACGGAGAGCCCGGCGCGATCACCGCCGACCTCGCCGACACGGACGCGCTGCGCGAGGCCGTACGGGGCGTGGACGCGATCATCCACCTGGCGGGCATCTCCCTGGAGGCCTCCTTCGACAAGATCCTCCGCGCCAACATCGAAGGCACGTACAACCTCTACGAGGCGGCCCGCGAGGCGGGTGTCGGGCGCGTCGTCTTCGCCTCCAGCAATCACGCGGTCGGCTTCACCCCGCGCCCGCGCGAGAGCGCACCCCTTGATCCAGGCGTACTGATCCCGGTCGACACGCCCCACCGCCCCGACACCTACTACGGCCTCTCCAAGTGCTTCGGCGAGGATCTCGCCCAGCTGTACTGGGACCAGCACGGCATCGAGACCGTGTCCGTCAGGATCGGCTCCTGCTTCATGGAGCCCAACAGCGTCCGGATGCTCTCGGTCTGGATGAGCCCCGGCGACTGCGCCCGTCTCTTCCATGCCGCGCTGACCGCACAGGACGTGGGCCACACCGTCGTCTACGGTTCCTCCGCCAACACCCGCCTGTGGTGGGACCTCTCGACGGCGCGTGCGCTCGGCTACGAGCCGCAGGACGACTCGGAGCAGTTCGCGGAGAAGCTCATCGCCGAACAGGGCGAACTGGACCCGGCCAACGCGGACCACGCGTATCTGGGCGGCCACTTCGTGACGCGGCCTCCGATGTGGCCGCACTAGGCCGGCATTGGTGGCTTGGCCCAGGCCCCCCGTGGCTCGGCACCGGTGACTTCGCCAGGGCCCCGTGGCTCGGCACCCGTGGCCTGGCCCAGGCCCCGTCACCGTTCGGCCGAAGGTAAGGGAACGGCAAAGCCACGTCGCTCGTTACCTCAGGCATGACAGCTATGACCCCCGGCTCGAACATCCCCCTCACCGCCGCGCGCGTGGCGGTGGACGTCGCGGCGCCCGTGCGGCTCGACGTATCGGGCCTGCTGCTCACCGCCGACGGCAAGGTGCGCTCCGACGACGATTTCATCTTCTACAACCAGCCCACGGGCCCCGGTGTCACCTACCGGTCCGGCGGGGGCACGGCGCCCGACGCGATCATCGTCGACACCACGGCCGTCCCGGCCGGGATCGAGAAGATCGTCGTCACGGCCAGCCCGGACGCCGCGGGGCAGACCTTCCAGGGCATCGAGCCCACAGCCACGATCCGCAACGCCGACGACAGCGCGGTCCTGGCGACCTTCACACCGCCCCGGCTGGGCCCGGAGACGGCGCTGGTGGTCGTCGAGATCTATTTGCGCAACGGGGCGTGGAAGGCCCGCGCGGTCGGCCAGGGATATGCGAACGGGCTGGCGGGCATCGCCACCGACTTCGGCGTCTCGGTCGAGGAGGAGCCGGCCGCCGCCCCGGCGGCCACGCCCACCCCCACCCCGGCCCCCGCCCCGGTGGCCGATCCGCGCGTCGCCGCACCGCCCGCTCCCCCGGTCGCCGCCCCCGCCGCGGCCGCATCGGCGCCCGCCCCGGGCGCGGGGAAGATCAACCTGGACAAGGGCCGGGTCAGCCTCCAGAAGAACCAGACGGTGTCCCTGGTCAAGGGCGGCCGCCCGCTGCTCTCCCAGGTCAAGATGGGCCTCGGCTGGGAGCCCGCCTTCCGCGGCAAGGACATCGACCTGGACGCGTCGGTGATCGCGTACGGCCCGCAGCGTAATCATCTGGACAGCTGCTACTTCGGAAAGCTGTCCATCCTGAACGGCGCGATCAAGCACTCCGGGGACAATCTGACCGGCGAGGGCGCGGGCGACGACGAGGTGATCGTCGTGGATCTGGGCAGCATTCCCGCCGAGGCCACAGGCCTGGTCTTCACGGTCAACTCCTTCTCGGGCCAGAAGTTCACCGAGGTCGCGAAGGCGTACTGCCGGCTGCTGGACGCGGCGACGGGCGAGGAGCTGGTGCGTTTCGACCTCACCAGCGCCGAGCCCCAGACCGGCGTGATGATGGCGAAGCTGATCCGGCAGTTCTCCGGTGAGTGGGAGATGACCGCGATGGGCGAGTTCGTGAAGTCCCGTACCGTCCGGGGCATGGTCAAGCCCGCGGCGCAGGCGCTGTAAAGGCCCGTGGTGCTGCCGTCTACGCACCGGCAGCACCACGATTCCGCCCTGCATCACAATGCCTCGTCGGGAACATCCCCAAAACTGTGACGTCGCAGGACCGAGGAGCCGGGGCGGGTCTGTCCATTCCGGCAGCCCCGCCCTGCGGATCGCCGTACTTTCGCCAGCGCTGGTAGTGCGTGTTACAGAATCCGCGGCCCTTATGCTTCCGCTGGCAACGGCGAACAGTGCATAACCTGCTTCCCATGGGCCCAAGTTAGCTAAGGCGTATCGCTTCTAGAACCTATGGCCAATCCCCTGACGCACCGCTCAAGTCCGTGGCCGAAGCCATGCCAGTCCCCATCGCCCGGGAAGCCAGCCCGCCAGCGCCTCCCAGGTCTTCCCGGCTTCGGCCAGCCGGTCCGCGCCGTCCGGCCCGGTGACCACGGCCCGCCGCTCGGCCACCGGCAGCGCCATCAGCGCCCGGTGGGCGGTCAGCGTACGGTTCGACGCGGGCGGTGCGGCGGTGTCCGGGTGGTGGCGGCGGTCCAGGGCGTACTGGAACAACTCGCCCTGCCACGGCTTGTCGGGGTCGGGCGAAGCGTGCACGAGGTTGAGGATGTCGCCGAAGCGGTACCCGTTGGCGGCGGTGTCGTACTTCAGCAGCGACTTGCCGTTGTAGAGGCGGCGTACGGCGTCCGCGATTCCGCGCTCGACGGGGTTGGGCACGGCCCGCCCGTACCGCGAGGTCCAATAGCCGAGCAGCTCCCTGGGCTCGTCGGCGCGGCGCAGCACGGGTGCGACGACCTGCCGGTTCGACGGGCCCTCGATGGCGCCCGCGTCCAGTCGGGACTTCACGTACTCGGCGGGGAGCAGTCCTGGCGTAGCCAGACTTCCCGGTACCGTCTGCTCGCCCTCTCCCGCACAGGCCTGACACTCGGGTTGTTGAGATGCCGGTAGGTCGACGTGAGGGTGTGGCAGTTCGGGCAGAGCAGGCGGACCTCTTCGGGGGGCGGTTCCTGGTCCGGTCGCCGTCGATGTGATCGACGTGCAGAGGAACCCTGCCCGACGTGGGATTGACCTTGTCCCAACCGCAGAACCTCGCAGCGCTGGCCACGCAGGAATACGAGCGCCAAGCGAACGCGCCAGTCCGGCCTGCCGTTGTCCCGGGTGCCGCTGATCTCACCGGATTGCCAAGGCGCGAGCCACTTGGCGAACGTTCCCGTCCGCTCGTAGCGGTCCTCGTTGAAGCACCCCCCAGAGCAGTAGGGCCCGTTGGACCGAGGGCTCCGCTCAGTCGACCCACAGCGTCGGCACGGCCTGGGGCCTCCACGGCGCGCCAATGCGGCTTGTCTGCGGGTGACGTTGGCGCAGGACCGGCTGCAGTGCACCGCCCCGCGCGTCATGATGGGCTCCCCGCACTGAGGGCAGAGCGAGCTGGGGCGCCGTCTCGCCTCGGCCCGCTGCCGCGCGGTGCCCAACATGCTGCACCGGACACTGCAGAAGCGCCTGGTCTTCACCTTCACCCAGCGCACCGCATTGTCCGCATGACTTGGGCATATGCGAACGGTCCAGCACCGCGCGGCAGGAGGCGAACCGGAATAGCTCACCCGTACGAGCTACCCTTTCAGCAGGCTCGCTTCCACGGCCCCGTGATCGCGACCAGGATGCCCGGGGTCTGGATGTTGGCGAACAGCGTCCGTCCGTCGGGCGAGAAGACGACTCCGGCGAACTCGCTGTACTCCGGCTCCTCCTCGGTGCCGATGTTCAGGTCGTTGCGGGCGATCGGGTACGTACGGCCACGCTCGGTCGCGCCGAAGAGGTGCTGGATGCCCTCGCCGTCCTCGGCGATGATCAGGCCGCCGTACGGCGAGACGGTGATGTTGTCGGGGCCGTCGTACGCGCCGTCCTTCGACGGGTCGGCGTTCACGCCGAGCAGCACCTTGAGGGTGAGCGTCCGGCGCCGCGGGTCGTAGAACCAGACCTGGCCGTCGTGCGGCCGGCCCGGGCTCTCCTCGCGGGCGTACGAGGAGACGATGTACGCGCCACCGTCCGCCCACCACATGCCCTCGAGCTTGCGGGCCCGGGTGACCTCGTCGTCGCCGAACTGCTTGCGCACCGGCACGGTCTTGGCATCCCGGTCCGGGACGTCGGCCCAGTCCACGCCGTACACCGTACCGATCTTCGTGGCGCGGGACAGGTCGTCGACGAAACGGCCGCCCGCGTCGTAGCACTTGGGTGCCTGGAGCAGTCCGGCGTCCTCGGGGATGTGGCGCAGCCGGCCGCGGCCGTGCTGGAAGCCTTGCGGCGGGACCCAGCGGTAGAAGAGGCCGTTGGGGCCGGAGGCGTCCTCGGTGAGGTAGGCGTGGCCGCGCTTGGTGTCGATGACGACGGCCTCGTGGTCGTAGCGGCCGAAGGCCTTGATCGGCAGGGGGTGGCGGTTGGCGCGGCGGTCGTAGGGATCGACCTCGAAGACGTAGCCGTGGTCCTTGGTCATGCCGTTCTGGCCGGCTCGGTCGGAGTTCTCCTCGCAGGTGAGCCAGGTGCCCCAGGGAGTGCGTCCGCCCGCGCAGTTGGTGGACGTGCCGGCGATGCCGACCCATTCGGCGGTGCGGCCGTCGCGGTGGGTCTCGACGACGGTGCAGCCGCCTGCGGCGGCCGGGTCGTAGACAAGGCCGTCGGTCAGCGGGACGGGGTACTTCCACTTGGATCGGGGGCCCTTGAGCTCGTGATTGTTGACGAGCAGGGTGACGCCGCGGGGGCCCTCGAAGGTCGCGGTGCCGTCGTGGTTGGACGGGGTGAACTCGCCAGACTCCAGCTTCGTGACGCCGCTGTGGGTGAGAACGCGGTACGAGAAACCGGCGGGGAGGGCGAGGATGCCCTCGGGGTCGGGGAGGAGCGGCCCGTAGCCGGGGCCGTGCTCGTGACCGTGGTCGTGGCCGGTGGCTTCCGTGGTCGTCTCCGCGGCGTTGTCCTCGGCGGCGAGCGCGCCGGGTGCGGTGGCGAGTGCGCCAACGGCACCGGTGAGGGCGACTCCCGCGCCGGTGAGCGCGGACTGTCTGGTGAATTCCCTGCGGCTGAGCGGCATCGCGGTCTCCTGAGGGGATGGTGTGGCGTGGTGTCTGGAGGTCTGGCGGCGCGAGTCTGCGGGGCAACGCTCCCGCTCACGCATAAACGGCAGTTGAACGCCTTGCAACATCACACAGCACCGAGAGGCCCTCTTCCATGAATCTGTCGGCCATTGACCGATGTGCCCTCGTCGGCGGCGCCTGAGGTCTCGGCCGTGCGGTCGCCCAGGCGTCCGCCACGAACGGCGACCGCGTCGCCGTCCACTACGGATTCCGTCAACGGTGCGTCGCGTCTGGGTACATGACGGGACTTCGTCCCGTCACCTCCCGCATGCGCGACGCGCGCCCGCACCCACTCGACACGGCCCGGCCCGGCCCGGCCCGGCCCACGATCCGCCGCGCGCGGCCGGTTCGCACCGCCCCGTCGTCACGCGACGCCTGGGCCGGGGGTCCGGGACAGGGCCGTACCCACCCGGCCCGTCCGGCGTTCGAGGACCGGGTCCGGAGACAGGCCCCGGCGCCGTCCCGGGTG
>NZ_JBVJKN010000015.1:116836-196356 GCF_055585225.1 Streptomyces sp. NPDC053673
GCAGGCGCCAGGACCGGGTCCGGAGACAGGCCCCGGCGCCGTCCCGGGTGGCAGGCGCCAGGACCGGGTCCGGAGACAGGCCCCGGCGCCGTCCCGGGTGGCAGGCGCCAGGACCGGGTCCGGAGACAGGCCCCGGCGCCGTCCCCGGGTGTCAGGCGCCGCGCTTGGACCTCGCCTTGAAGGCCGCCTTGCGCGCGTCCTTCGCCATCTTCTTGTCGCGGTGGAGCCGGCCCATCGCCTCCAGAACGTCCGCCGTGGCCGGGTGGTCGACCCGCCACGCCGCGTCGAAGAATCCGCTGTGGCGCCCCACGAGGCCCTCGACCAGGTCCTGGAGCTCCTCCACATCACCGTCCGCGTCCAGCTGCGCCGCGATGGTGTCGATGGCGAGCCAGAAGATCATGGACTCGGGCGGCGCCGGCACATCCGCGCTGCCCCGCTCCGCGAGCCAGACACGGGCGAGCCCGCCCAGCTCCGGGTCGTCGAGGACCTCACGGACGGCCGGTTCGGCGTCCGCGCCGACCAGCGCGAGGGCCTGCTGACAGTGCAGCCGCCGCAGCGGCGCACCGGCGTCGTTTCCGCGCGCGGCGGTGAGGAGGTCGCGGGCCGCCCCGACAGGGGTGCGCAGGGCGAGCCACCGCACCGTCTCCGCCCGCGCCGACATCTCGGGGTAGTACGCGACCCCGTCGAGCAGCGCGTCCGCGTCCTTGTCCGCGAGGTCTCCCACGGTCGGCGCCGGCACGCCCGCCTCCAGCATCCGGGCCCTGACCCCGTACAGCCCGAGCGGGGTGAGCTTCACCATCCCGTAGCGGGTGACGTCCTCCTCTTCCGCGGCGGACACGGACGGGGCGGACTCCGCGCTCTCCTCGACCATCAGGGCCTCGTCGACCGGCCGGTACTCGACGAGTCCGATCGGCTCCAGCAGCCGGAACTGGTCGTCCAGCCGCATCATCGCGTCGGACACCTGCTCAAGGATGTCGTCGGTGGGCTCCCCCATGTCGTCGGGCACGATCATCGACGCGGCCAGGGCAGGCAGCGGCACCGCCCCTTCCCCCGCCCCGCCCTCCGCGACGGTGAGCAGGTAGAGGTTGCCGAGGACGCCGTCGAGGAACTCGCTCTCCGCCTCGGGGTCCCAGTCCAGCGCCACGAGGTCGATCTCGCCGTCCTCGCCGATGACATCGGTCAGATCGTCCAGCAACGGCGCGATCGCGTCGGCGAACACGGCGTCGAAGGCGTCCTGCCAGAGCGTGAGCACGTCCTGCGGGCTGCCCCCCGTGATCAGGGTGAGGTTGCCGCCCGTGGCGACCGTGCCGTGCTCGGCCCGCTCGTCCTCCGGGTCGACGACCTCGACGAGCCCCGTGTCCACGGCGATCCGCCATGCCTCGCTGGCGTCCGCCGCCCCGTCCTCGTCCGCCGTGAGCCCCAGTGCCGCGGCGGCCGCGGGCAGTTGCTCCTCGATGAGTTCGCCACCCGCCCCGACCCTGGTCTCAGGTCCGGCCCAGCGCGCGATCCGTACCGCCCTCGCCAGCAGCGGCGCGCCGAGCGCGTCCCGCGCAAGCTCCGCGTCCGAGTGCAGCCTCACCGGCGGCAGGGTGGGGCGTGCGGCGGGGCGGTCTCCTGGCATCTGGTGGCTCTCCTCGACTGTGCGCGTACTGGTCTGTGTGGCTCGGTTCGCCTTCGGGCGCTGTGGCCCTGTCGACGGTCGATCGTGCTCGGTCCCTCGCTCCTCGGGGCCTCCGGCCGCGCGGCGGTGGCCGCACATCGATCGCAGCCTCCCTTCCGGCAGCGGCGCGCTCCTTCGGCTCCTCGCGCTCGGGGCGGCCCCCAGCGTAGACGCATTTCGCCCGATGCCATCCGGTTCATGTACTCGTCAACCGCCGTACACCCGGCGCCTCTTGACAAGTGGCGTGCTCTGCCAAGAGATTGACGCGCGTAGATCTTATTGAGCCACCCCCAACCCTCACTCGGAGTTTCCGTCATGCCTTCCATACCGAGACCTGCCGCCGTCGCGGCCGTCGTGGCCACCGCTCTGGCCGCAGGTCTGCTCGCCGGCTCCTCCTCGGCCGCGGCCGACGCCGACGCTGTCGCCGACACCACGGCCGGCGTGCGCGTTCACGACATCCAGGGCACCACCCGTACCTCCCCCCTCGTGGGGCAGCAGGTCAAGGACGTCGAGGGCATCGTCATCGGCGTGCGTACGTACGGCTCCTCCCGCGGTTTCTGGATCCAGGACCCGCAGGCGGACAGCGACCCGGCCACCAGCGAGGGCGTCTTCGTCTTCACCGGCGCCGCGCCGACCGTCGCCGCCGGCGACGCCGTGAAGATCTCGGGCACCGTCGGCGAGTACGTCCCCGGTGGCCTGAACTCCGGCAACCAGTCACTCACCCAGATCTCCAAGCCCACCGTCACGGTGGTCTCGTCCGGCAACGCGCTGCCCGCGCCGGTCGTCATCTCCGCCCGGACGGTGCCCTCGGCGTACGCGCCCGAGGGTGACCCGGCCGCCGCGAACAGCATCAACGCACTGACGCTGAAGCCCGGTTCGTACGCGCTGGACTACTACGAGTCGCTGGAAGGCACCAACGTACAGATCGGCACCTCGCGTGTCGTCGGCGCCACCGACCCGTACCACGAGCTGTGGGTCACGGTGAAGCCGAAGGAGAACGCGACCCGGCGCGGCGGCACGCTCTACGGCTCGTACGCCTCCCAGAACACCGGCCGGCTGCAGATCCAGTCGCTGATCCCGCTCGCCCAGCAGCCCTTCCCGAAGGCGAACGTCGGCGATGTGCTGACCGGCACGACCGAAGGCCCGCTGGACTTCAACCAGTTCGGCGGCTACACGATCACGGCGCGTACCCTCGGTACGGTCACCGACGGCGAGCTGGAGCGCGAGAGCACCCGTGCGCAGCGCCGCGGCGAGCTGGCCGTCGCCACGTACAACGTGGAGAACCTGGACCCGTCCGACCCGCAGGAGAAGTTCGACGCGCTGGCGAAGGCCGTCGTCGACAACCTCGCCTCGCCCGACATCCTCGCCCTGGAGGAGATCCAGGACAACACCGGCGCCAAGAACGACGGTACGGTCGCCGCCGACCAGACGATCAAGAAGTTCACGGACGCGATCGCCGCCGCCGGCGGCCCGGCGTACGCGTTCCGGACGGTCGACCCGGAGAACAACAAGGACGGCGGCGAGCCCGGCGGCAACATCCGCCAGGTGTTCCTCTTCAACCCGGAGAGGGTCTCCTTCACCGACCGTGCGGGCGGCGACGCGACGACCGCGACCGGTGTCGTACGGGAGAAGGGCCACGCCGCCCTGACCCTGTCCCCGGGCCGGATCGACCCGGCGAACACCGCCTGGGAGAGCAGCCGCAAGCCGCTCGCGGGCGAGTTCGTCTTCCGCGGCCGTACGGTCTTCGTCATCGCCAACCACTTCGGTTCGAAGGGCGGCGACGAGGGCCTGACCTCGCACCACCAGCCGCCGGTCCGCTCCTCCGAGGCCAAGCGCCTCCAGCAGGCGCAGGCCGTGAACGCCTTCGTCAAGGGCATCCTGAAGGCGCAGCGGAGCGCCGATGTCGTCGTCCTCGGCGACATCAACGACTTCGAGTTCTCGGCGACGACGAAGGCTCTGACGGACGGCGGCGCGCTGTACCCGGCGGTCAAGTCGCTGCCGCGCAGTGAGCGTTACTCGTACGTCTACCAGGGCAACAGCCAGGTGCTGGACCAGATCCTGACCAGTCCGTCGATCGACGACTTCAGCTACGACAGCGTGCACATCAACGCGGAGTTCGCGGACCAGAACAGCGACCACGACCCGCAGGTGCTGCGTTTCCGCCCGTAGTCCCGTTCCGTTCCGGACCGCTACACGCCCGTGCTCAGGCTGAGCGCGGGCGTGTAGCGCGTCACCCTGCTGCCCACGAGGCCCGGGTAGCGCTGGACGCGCTCCCACAGCTCCGTGCTCGAACCGACGCCGTCGCCGGGGGCTTCGAGCGCCTCCCGGTGGGCCCGCTCGCTCTCCCACTCGGCGTAGTTGAGGACACGGGTGCCGTCCGTGCTGATGTGGAAGTGGGCGGAGATGCCGCCGGGGTGTAGGTGCGGGTCGCTGTCGAGTGCGGTGAACACCGCGTCGACCCAGTCCCGTTGCCGCGCCGGGTCGGGGCCGTCGAAGTCGGCCTCGACGATGACGACACAGCCCGGCGCCGTGCTGTCGCCGGCCGCGCGCCCGCCGCTGCGGTAGGGCACGTACGAGCGGAGTCCGAGCCGCTCGATGCCGGGTACGGCGGCGTCGATCTCGTCGTTCCGCTCGTCCCGGAAGGTGCGGAGGAAGTCCTGGTAGGCGTCCTCGCCGGTCCACTGCGAGTAGTGGAGGAGCGTGGTGCCGTCATTGGACGTGTACACGCTGTACGAGAGCAGGCCGGCGTCGGGCCAGTCGCGGCGTTGCCAGGCGCGTGCGATCGCCTCGACGGCGGCCTGCTGCCGCTCGGGCGTACCGACCTGCCAGGTGCTGACCTTGACGATGCCGACGCCGGGCCGGGTCAGGTCGGGGCGGACGGGCGGACGGCTGACGGACGGTTGCACGGCCATCGGGATCCTCCTGTGAGCGATCATTCGGTCCTTCGATGACCATGCTCGAACTTCAACCTTGGTTGAAGTCAACCGTCTGCGCGTGCCCGTTCAGCCGGACGCACCCACCTCGTTGTTGGGGGCGCCGTCGCCGACGGGCGGGAGGTCACCCCGCTCGACCGGCGGCGCATCGGGCGCCTCCTCGGGGAGGATCCGGTCCAGCTCACGGTCGTCCGCGCGATGAGCGGACCCGGCCGCGGCGCGCAGGGTCGCACGGCCCACAGAGCGGTCGGCGGCGACCCGGACGACATGACCGTCCTCGGCGCGGGCGTACTCGTGGCGGCCGCCGGCCGAGCGGTACCAGGTCGCGTCACCGTCCGCCTCACAGGTGACCGGAGCGTCGCCTGCCGAATCGACCAGCGTGGAGCGGCAGTTGGCCTCGGTGAGGCTGCCGCGGTCGACGACCAGACGGACCTGGCCGCCACCCGGGACCTGAACGTAGGTGCTCTGGAAACCGTCGTCGCCGGACGGGCCGAGGGACTGCTTCGCCAGCTCGAAGCCGGGTACGTCGGTGACGTAGATCAGCTCCATGGCGGACTCCAGACTCCGGGCCCGGGCCTCCAGCGCGGCGCGGTCGGGGGCGGGCCCGTCGCCGGGCCGGTCGGAGGCCCGCTCCGTGCCGCAGGCGGCGAGGACGAGAAGCAGCGGGAGCACGGCGAGACGCACGGTACGGATCATGCGCCCCATCCTGCCTCAACGACGAGCACCCGTACGGTCGTTCGCGTTTCGTGAGAGGTGGCCACTCCTCGCCACTCTTCAGCACTGCTTCCCTTTCATCATAAGGAGAACTAAGTGGACCTTCACCGTTGAGGCGGCAGACACTTCGGACATGACGACACCACCCTCACACCCACGCCCGCGCCCCTTCGGCCGCGCCCTCTGCGCGATGATCACACCCTTCACCGCCACGGGCGAACTGGACCTGGACGGCGCACGGAAGCTCGCCGCACATCTGGTGGCCGAGGGCTGCGACGGTCTCGTGCTGAACGGCACCACCGGCGAGTCCCCCACCACCACCGACGCCGAGAAGACCGCGCTCGTACGGGCCGTGCGCGAGGCCGTCGGTGACCGGGTGAGCATCGTCGCGGGCGTCGGCAGCGCGAGCACCCGGCACACGGTGGAGCTTGCCCGGTCCACCGAGACGGCGGGCGCCGACGGTCTGCTCGTCGTCACGCCGTACTACAGCCGCCCGCCACAGGCTGCCGTCGAGGCGCATTTCCGGCAGGTCGCCGAGGCGACCGGAGTCCCCCTGATGCTGTACGACATCCCCGGCCGTACCGGCACCCGCATCGAGCCGGAGACGATGCTGCGCCTCGCCGGCCACCCCCGGATCGTGGCCGTGAAGGACTGCGCGAACGACCTGCTCGGCAGTGCCAAGGTGATCGCCCGGACCTCGCTGGCCTATTACGCGGGCTCCGAGGAGCTGAATCTGCCGCTGTACGCGCTGGGCGGTGCGGGCTTTGTGAGCACGGTCGCGAATGCCGCCCCGCGCCCGCTGCGGGCGGTGCTCGACGCCTACGACGCGGGCAGGACGGCGGAGGCCGCCGGGCTCAACCAGCGCACGCTCCCGCTCGTCGAGCTGATGATGGCGTCGGGGCTGCCGGGCACCGTGACCGCGAAGGCGCTGCTCGACCGGCTCGGCCTGCCCGCCGGGCCGGTCCGGGAACCGCTGCAGCCCGCCGGCCGTGGGACGGCCGACGGGCTGCTGGCTGCGTACGAGGAGCTGGCCCGGTCCTTCCCCGCTCAGCCGGGCAGGTGAGACATGTCGAGGACCTTGGCATGCTCCAGGACGTCCTCGAGCGGATCGTCGATCTGACCGGTCGAGATCAGTGCCACGGTAGGCGCGTTGTGCGAGTCGGTGTGCGTCTCGTCGGCGTACGCGACGCCCGACGGCTGTGCCACCACCAGCAGCAGCGTCGACGTTCCGAGTGCGGCCCGCCTGATCTTCATGTCGGTTCCTCGCCTTGACTGTTCGTGTGGCTCTGCGTTCACCCGTTTATCCGTAGAACGGGATCAGAAGTTACGCAGAGTCACGCGAACGCGTCAGTTGTGGCTGTGGAGCACCTCGTTGAGACCACCCCAGACCGCGTTGTTCGGGCGGGCCTCGACGGTGCCGGTCACCGAGTTGCGGCGGAAGAGGATGTTCGACGCGCCGGAGAGCTCACGGGCCTTGACGATCTGGCCGTCGGGCATCGTGATGCGCGTACCGGCGGTGATGTAGAGACCGGCCTCGACGACGCACTCGTCGCCGAGCCCGATGCCGACGCCCGCCTCGGCGCCGATCAGGCAGCGCTCGCCGATGGAGATGATGACGTTGCCGCCGCCGGAGAGGGTGCCCATGGTGGAGGCGCCGCCGCCGATGTCGGAACCGTCGCCGACGACGACACCCGCGGAGATCCGGCCCTCGACCATGGAGGTCCCGAGGGTGCCGGCGTTGAAGTTGACGAAGCCCTCGTGCATGACTGTGGTGCCCTCGGCCAGGTGCGCGCCGAGCCGTACGCGGTCGGCGTCGGCGATCCGGACACCCTTGGGGGCGACGTAGTCCGTCATCCGCGGGAACTTGTCGATGGACGTCACCTGGAGGTGCAGACCCTCGGCGCGCGCGTTGAGCCGCACCTTCTCGACGTCGTCCACGGCGACCGGACCGAGCGAGGTCCAGGCGACGTTGGAGAGCAGCCCGAAGAGCCCTTCCAGGTTCTGTCCGTGCGGGCGGACGAGGCGGTGGGAGAGCAGGTGGAGCCGCAGGTAGGCGTCGTGCGCGTCGAGCGGCTTGTCGTCGAGGGAGGCGATGACCGTACGGACGGCGACGATCTCGACCCCACGGCGGGCGTCCACGCCGATGGCCTTGGCGGCCCCCTCGCCGAGGGCGTTCACCGCCTGGTCGGGCGTGAGCCGCTCGGTGCCGGCCGGACCGGGCTCGGCGGTGAGCTCGGGGGCGGGGAACCAGGTGTCGAGAACGCTGCCGTCGCCGGCGATGGTGGCAAGGCCGGCGGCGACGGCGCCGGTGGCGCGAGGTGCAGTGGTGCTGTCGGGCGAGTCAGTCATACGGAGAACCTAACCGGCCGGGGCGGGCCGGTGCGAACCGGTCTCAGGTGCCGGTCGCGAGGCCGTCCGCAGAGTCCCGCCGCCGGCACCGACGGCCCGTCCCCTGTGCGGGCCGTCGGCGCGGTGCGGTTCAGGGCCGCAGACTGTGGTTGTCGACGACGGCGGTCCTGACCAGGGCGCTGACTCGGACCAGGGTGTCCCGCGTGGTGATCCTGCCGTCGAGCTTGCCGCCGGCGAGGTACAGGGTGCGCTGACCCCGGTACTCGTACGTCTCGGGATCGAGCAGCAGTTCCTCCTGCAGGTTGTGGCGTTGTGCAAGGTTGGAGTCCGCCCAGTGGACGGCCGTGACAGGCCGGCCCAGGGCATCCTTGACGGGCTGCTCACGGATCTCCACATGGGGAATGGTGCCGAGCGCCCGGAACAGCGAGCCGCGAACCTTCGGCGGGATGTGGTCGACGTCCGAGAAGACGAGCATGATCCGCTGGTAGTTGGCCCTGTCGGTCCCTCCTTGCAGTCCGTCCTCGATGGGGATCACATTCCGCAGGGCGTGGAACAGCTTCTGCGGATCGTCGGGAAGTCGGGCAACCTTGGCCCGCAGGCTCTTCGGAGTCCCCCAGTTCGCCTTCCCCATCACGGGATCGATCTTCTTGTCGAACAGCGTCCGACGCTGCTTGCCGCTGCCGTACTGCGTCCAGGTCTCGGTTTCGTGCGTCCAGTCCCCGAGGGCCTGTCCGTCCCTCGATTTCTCGGTGGTCGGGTTGAGGTCGTTGACGAAGTTGAGCATTGCCTTCCGCTCCACGGTCTCGCGGTAGATCCACTGCCCGTCCCGCGGCTCGGCGGCCATGCCCTGCTCTCCCCGAGGCCGAAGCGAATCCGCCTCCTGCCCGAGCTGCGTCGACAGCACCGCCGCCGCCGTCACCGCCGCCGCCGCGCCCACCGCCGCGAGCCTCCAGCCGGGACGCCTCCGCCGCCGTCCGGCGATCTCGTCCAGCAGGCGCTGCCGCGCCGGGGTGAGCCGGGCGTGGTCGGGCACCGGGGCATCGGCGCGGAGGTCCCGCACCGCTGTCATCTCATCCATGGCCGGTCACCTCGTGAAGATCGTGTACGAGCGTGGGGTCCGCGCCGCCGAGCGCCTCCCGTACCTTGCGGCGGGCCCGGTTGAGCCGGGAGCGGACCGTGCCCGGCGGGATGGACAGCGCGTCGGCGACTTCCTGGTAGCTGAGGTCGGCCCAGGCGACCAGCAGCAGGACGTGCCGGTCACCGGAGGACAGCGCGGCGAGCGCGGCGGCCAGCGGGCCCGTCGTGGCCTGGGCCGACACCCGGGCGTCCGCGCGGTCGGACCAGGACTCGGCGACCGGGTCGTGGCCGGTCCGGGCCAGCGCCGTCAGGGCCCGGACCTCGGTGCGGCGCTGCTTGCCGATGAGGTTCGCGGCGATGCCGTAGAGCCAGGGCCGGGCGCTCGGCCGTGTGAGGTCGTAGCGCGCACGCGTACGAAAGGCGGCGAGGAAGGTGTCGGCGGTGATGTCGTCGGCCGCGCCGTCGCCGAGCCGCCGTGCGGCGTAGCGGTGGATGTCGGCGGCGTGCCGGTGATAGAGCTCGGCGAAGAGCTCGGGCCGTTCCAGGGACCGGGCGATCACCGATGCGTCCTCGCCGGGTCCGTCGGGTGGGCCGTTCACGCGGTCTCCGTATCTGCTGTCGGTCGGGTACACCCCCTGTTACCCGCAGCCCGCGATCCGGTTCACGGCACGCGCGGCCCCCTCTCCTGCACGAGGACGCGGGAGAGCATCTCGCGTGCGTACTCCTCGTCGTACGGCGTGTCCGTCAGCAGCACCTGGAGGCAGATCCCGTCCATCAGGGCCACCAGCGCCCGTGCCGTCACCGGATCCGTGCGGCGGGCGAGGACTTCGGTGACACCGTCGGTCCACTCGGCCGCGACGGGGCGCAGCGCGGGGCGGCGCAGGGCGGCGAGGTAGAGCTCGTACTCCAGCTCCACACCGGTCCGTTCGCCGCCGAGCCACTCCCCCACGAGCCGGGCGAGCTCCCCGGCGAGATCCCGCCCGGGGTCGGCCAGGGCGCCGGATTCCCGCAGGGTCGCGCCGAATCCCTCGTTCGCCTGCCGGAGCGCGGCGACCAACAGCTCGTCCAGCGAGGCGAAGTGATACGTCGTCGAGCCGAGCGGCACATCGGCCTCGGCCGCGACCGTACGGTGGCTCAGGCCCTCGATACCGGCGCGCGCGACGACGCGGATCGCGGCATCGATGATGCGCTGGCGCCGCTCGGGGTCGTACCGGCGTCCCATCAGTGCGCACCTCCGAGGTTGAGCACGACGACTCCCGCGACGACCAGCGCGATTCCGGCGAGCTTCACCAGGCTCGTGGACTCGTTCATGAAGACCATGCCGATCGCGGCGACGGCCGCGGTCCCGATCCCGGCCCAGATCGCGTACGCGGTGCCGACCGACATGGTCTTGAGCGTCTGCGCCAGCAGCGTGAAGGCGAGCAGATAGCCGGCGACGGTGAACAGCGAGGGCCAGAGCCGGGTGAAGCCTTCGCTGTACTTCATCGCCGTGGTGCCGGCGACCTCGGCCGCGATGGCGGCGGCCAGCAATCCGTATCCCATGTGTACGAGCGTACACAACGATGGGTACGCACGTACATAGCACTGGCATGCCCAGGCCAGCTACCGTGTCGGGGATCGGGTGGGGACGAGAAGCGTGGGAGCAAGGCACATGTCGGACAACATGGGGTGGGGAAGTCAGCCGGGCCAGGGCCCGTACGACGGCGCACCGGGCGGCCCGTACGGAGGGGCGCCCGGCGGACCGGGGCCGTACGGCGGTGGACCCGGCGGCCCCTACGGAGGGGCTCCGGGATGGGGCGGCTGGGCGCCGCCTCCGCCGCCGAAGCCCGGAGTGGTCCCGCTACGGCCGCTCGGCCTCGGCGACATCCTGGGCGGCGTCTTCGCGACGATCGGTGGCTACTGGAAGCAACTCGTCGGCATCGCGGTGACCGTGTACGCCGGCGCAGCGCTGATCGTCGGGCTCGCGCTCGCCCTCGCGTACAGCGCGGTCAGCGACGAGCTGAACCACTTCGTCAACCTTCCCGAAGGGCAGGAACCGACCTGGGAGGACGGCCGTCCGCTGCTCATCGCCTTCCTGTGCGTCTGGGCGCTCGGCGTGCTGGTACTGATCCTGGCGTCGGCGATGGCGCAGGCGACGGTCCCGGCGATTCTCCAGGAAGCCGTGCTGGGCCGCCCGACCACCTTCGGCGCGGTCTGGCGCCGTGCCTGGGCGCGGGTTCCGGCGGTGCTCGGGACGGTGTTCCTCACCGGTCTGATCATGCTGGTCCCGGCCGGTCTGTTCATGGCGGCCTTCGTCGGCCTGATGATCGGGCTGCTCCTCGCGGGCAACGGGCCGCTCATCGTCCCGATCCTCGCCTTCCTCGGCGCCCTGGCCGTCTCCCCGCTGGCCATCTGGCTCTGGGTGAAGTTCACCTTCGCTCCGGCCGTCGCGGTCTTCGAGGGGCAGGGCCCGGTCCGGGCGATGCGCCGCTCCTGGGCACTGGTGACCGGCGGCTGGTGGCGGATCTTCGGCATCTCACTGCTGGCCTATCTGATGGCCCTGGCCGCGGGCCTGGTGATCCAGCAGCTGGTGGAGATGGTGGCCACGGTGCCCGGCATCGTCAGCATGGGCGCCGGCGACGAGCCGACCGTACCGAGCGTCCTCGTCGGGATCGCCGGCTACCTCGCCTTCGCCCTGGTGGCCCAGCTGATCAGCCAGATCATCTCGTCGACGTTCCCGCAGCTGGCGAACGGCCTGCTCTACGTCGACCAGCGCATCCGCAAGGAGAACCTGGGCCCGGCCCTCGCGGAGGCCGCGGGCATGCCGGGACCGCAGCCACCGGCCCCGCCCGTCAGTCCGTGAGCGACCGGGCCCGCCGGGCCCCGAGCACGAGGAACGCGCGAGAAACGGCCATGCCCGCCAGTGTGCCTGGCGGGCATGGCCGTTTCGCGCGTGACGACGCAGGACTCAGACGTTGAAGCCGAGCGCCCTCAGCTGCTCGCGTCCGTCGTCCGTGATCTTGTCGGGGCCCCACGGCGGCATCCAGACCCAGTTGATCTTCAGCTCGCTGACGATGCCGTCGGTCGCGGCCTTCGCCTGGTCCTCGATCACATCGGTCAGCGGGCAGGCCGCGGACGTCAGCGTCATGTCCAGGGTCGCGATGTTCGAGTCGTCGATATGGATGCCGTAGATCAGGCCGAGGTTGACCACGTCGATGCCCAGCTCGGGGTCGACGACGTCGTACAGAGCCTCACGGACCTCCTCCTCGGAGGCCTTGGTGCTCGTCGGCGTCGCGGCCTTGGACGAGAAGGTCTCCTCGTCCGGCCAGTCCTTCTCCGCCGTGGTCTCCGGGTTCTCAGTCATGCGGTCTTCCCTTCGGACAGCGCCTGGGCCGTCGCGTCCTTCCATGCCATCCAGCTCAGGAGGGCGCACTTCACGCGCGCCGGGTACTTCGAGACACCGGCGAACGCCACCGCGTCCTCCAGCACCTCCTCCATCGCGTCGTCCGGCTCGATCTGTCCCTTGGACTGCATCAGCTCGAGGAACGTCGCCTGGATCTTCTGCGCCTCGGCGAGCTCCTTGCCGACGAGCAGCTCGTTCAGCACGGAGGCGGAGGCCTGGCTGATGGAGCAGCCCTGACCCTCGTACGAGACGTCCTCGATGAGCGTGCCGTCGTACTTCACGCGCAGAGTGATCTCGTCGCCGCAGGTGGGGTTGACGTGGTGCACCTCGGCGTCGCCGTCCCGCAAGCCCCGTCCGTGCGGGTGCTTGTAGTGGTCCAGGATGACGTCCTGGTACATCGAATCAAGCTTCACAGAGCGTCCCTCAGTCCCTCATCCGAAGAAGTTACGGACGTGCTCCAGGCCCTCGACCAGAGCGTCCACCTCGGCCGGCGTGGAGTACAGATAGAACGACGCACGCGTGGTCGCAGGAATTCCGTACCGCAGGCAGACCGGCCGCGCGCAGTGGTGCCCGACCCGGACGGCGATGCCCTGCTCGTCGAGGACCTGGCCCACGTCGTGCGGGTGGATGTCGCCGAGGACGAAGGAGATCGCCGCGCCGCGGTCCTCGGCCGTGACCGGGCCGATGATCCGCAGGTCGGGGATTTCCTGAAGGCGCCGGACCGCGTACTCGGTGATCGCGTGCTCATGCTGCGCGATCTTGTCCATGCCGATCGAGGTGAGGTAGTCCACCGCCGCACCGAGGCCGACGGCCTGGGCGATCGGGGGCGTACCGGCCTCGAACTTGTGCGGCGCCGGAGCGTACGTCGACGAGTGCATCGACACGGTCTCGATCATCTCGCCGCCGCCCAGGAACGGCGGGAGGTCCTCCAGCAGCTCCTGACGGCCCCAGAGCACGCCGATACCCGTCGGACCGCACATCTTGTGGCCGGTGAAGGCCACGAAGTCGGCGCCCAGGGCCTGCACGTCCAGCGGCATGTGCGGAGCGGCCTGCGAGGCGTCGACGAGGACGAGCGCGCCGACGTCCTGCGCCCTGCGGACGATCTTGTCGACCGGGTTGACCGTGCCCAGGATGTTGGAGACCAGCGTGAAGGAGACGATCTTCGTCTTCTCGGTGATGATCTCGTCGATGTTGGAGAGGTCGAGACGGCCGTCGTCGGTGAGGCCGAACCACTTCAGCTTCGCGCCGGTGCGCTGCGACAGCAGCTGCCACGGAACGATGTTGGAGTGGTGCTCCATCTCCGTGATGACGATCTCGGTCTCGCGGTCCACGCGGTAGGGCTCGTCGGCCCAGCCCAGCATGTTCGCCACGAGGTTCAGCGACTCCGACGCGTTCTTGGTGAAGATCACCTCGTCGCGGCTCGGTGCGTTGATGAAGCCGGCGACCTTGTCGCGGGCGCCTTCGTACTCCGCCGTGGCCTCCTCGGCGAGGACGTGCACGCCACGGTGGACGTTGGCGTTGTACCGCTCGTAGTAGGCGTTGAGCACGTCGAGCACCTGGCGCGGCTTCTGTGAAGTCGCCGCGTTGTCCAGGTACACGAGCTTCTTACCGTCGTGGACCAGGCGGTCCAGGATCGGGAAGTCCTTGCGGATCGCCTCGGTGTCGAGGAGGCCCGGCAGCTGTGTCACGCGGATACGCCACCCTTCGTGTATGCCTCGTAGCCCTCGGCCTCGAGCTTGTCGGCGAGCTCGGCGCCGCCGGACTCGGCAATGCGGCCGTTCGCGAACACGTGAACGAAGTCGGGCTTGATGTAGCGCAGGATGCGCGTGTAGTGCGTGATCAGCAGGGTGCCGACCTCGCCGGTCCCGCGGACGCGGTTGACGCCCTCGGAGACGGTGCGCAGGGCGTCGACGTCGAGGCCGGAGTCGGTCTCGTCGAGGATCGCGATCTTCGGCTTGAGGAGCTCCAGCTGAAGGATCTCGTGGCGCTTCTTCTCACCGCCGGAGAAGCCCTCGTTGACGTTGCGCTCGGCGAAGGCGGGGTCCATCTGGAGGTGCTCCATCGCCTCCTTGACCTCCTTCACCCAGGTGCGCAGCTTGGGGGCCTCGCCGCGGACGGCGGTGGCGGAGGTGCGCAGGAAGTTGGAGACCGAGACACCCGGGACCTCGACCGGGTACTGCATGGCGAGGAAGACACCGGCGCGGGCACGCTCGTCGACGGACATCTCCAGGACGTCCTCGCCGTCCAGGGTCACGGTGCCACTGGTGATCGTGTACTTGGGGTGGCCCGCGAGAGAGTAGGCGAGGGTCGACTTGCCGGAGCCGTTGGGGCCCATGATGGCGTGGGTCTCGCCCTGCTTCACGGTCAGGTCGACGCCCTTGAGGATCTCGCGGGGGCCGTTCTCGGCCTCGACGGAGACGTGCAGGTCGCGGATTTCAAGCGTTGCCATGGGTGACTCAGGACTCCTGGGTGACGGAGACGAGCACATCGTCCCCTTCGATCTTTACGGGGTACACGGGGACGGGGCGCGTCGCGGGAAGGCCGGACGGCTTGCCGGTTCGGAGGTCGAAGCTGGAGCCGTGCAGCCAGCACTCGATCTGACAGTCCTCCACCTCGCCCTCCGAGAGGGAGACGTTCGCGTGCGAGCAGATGTCGTGGATCGCGAACACCTCGCCCTCGGTCCGGACGACGGAGACCGGCGTGCCGTCGATTTCCACCCGCTTCGGGGTGTCCTCCTCCAGCTCGCTCAGCCCACAGGCTCGGACGAAGGCCATCAGACTGCTGCCTCCAGCTCGGCCTCGATCTTGGCGATGAGGCGATCCTCGACGTCGGGCAGACCGATCTGCTGGACCAGTTCGGCGAAGAAGCCACGGACGACGAGACGGCGCGCCTCGGCCTCCGGGATACCGCGGGCCATCAGGTAGAACAGCTGCTCGTCGTCGAAGCGACCGGTGGCGGACGCGTGGCCGGCACCGGCGATCTCGCCGGTCTCGATCTCCAGGTTCGGCACGGAGTCGACTCGCGCGCCGTCGGTCAGAACCAGGTTGCGGTTCATCTCGTACGTGTCGGTGCCCTCGGCGCTGGCCTCGATGAGGACGTCGCCGATCCAGACGGCGTGCGCGTCCTGGCCCTGCAGCGCGCCCTTGTAGGCAACGTTGGACTTGCAGTGCGGGCTGTTGTGGGTGACCAGGAGACGGTGCTCCTGGTGCTGGCCGGCGTCGGTGAAGTACAGACCGAGCAGCTCGGCCTCACCGCCGGTGCCCGCGTACGTGACGCGCGGGTGGAGGCGTACGAGGTCGCCGCCGAAGGTGACCACGATGGACTTGAACGAGGCGTCCCGCCCGATCAGCGCGTTGTGCTGAGCGACGTGGACCGCCTTGTCGTCCCAGTCCTGGACGGAGACGACGGTCAGCTTGGCGCCGTCACCGAGGACGTAGTCGACGTTGGCTGCGAGGGCCGCTTCACCGGTGTGGTCGATGACGACGACGGCCTCGGCGAAGGCGCCGAGCTCGATGTGCTGGTGACCGAAGGCGGTACCGCCCCCGCCGTGCACCGCGATCCGGATCGGCTCGGTGAGCACGTCCTCCTTGGGGACCGTGACGACCGAGGCCTTCTCGAAGGAGGAGTACGCCTGGGCGGCGATCCGGTCCACGGGGGTGCCGGCCCTGCCGAGCCGTGCGTCGTCGCGTCCGACCGTCTCCACCGTGACGCCCTCGGGGGCGCTGACCTCGACGGTCACGCCGCCGGCGGTGGCGACCGCGGTGCCGTCGTGCAGCCCGGCGAGGCGGTCCAGCGGAGTGAACCGCCACTCCTCCTCACGCCCGTGCGGGACCGGGAAGTCCGCCACGTCGTAGGACGGGGGCGCGCTCATGCGCGTGGCGACGGTGGACTCGGCGGCCACCGCGATCGAGCCGGCGGTGGTGGAGCCCGCCGGGATGTTCTGAGCGTCAGCCATGGCTGTCGTAGTGCTCGCTTTCTCGGATAAGACGGTGCGGATGGGAGGGGACGGTGGCGCTAGCCGACCGCGCCTTCCATCTGGAGCTCGATCAGCCGGTTGAGCTCGAGGGCGTACTCCATGGGCAGCTCCTTCGCGATCGGCTCGACGAAGCCGCGCACGATCATCGCCATCGCCTCGAACTCGGAGAGACCGCGGCTCATCAGGTAGAAGAGCTGGTCCTCGGAGACCTTGGAGACGGTGGCCTCGTGACCCATGGACACGTCGTCCTCGCGGACGTCCACGTACGGGTAGGTGTCGGAGCGGGAGACGGTGTCGACGAGCAGGGCGTCACAGAGCACGTTCGACTTCGATCCGGCCGCGCCCTCGCCGATCTCGACGAGACCGCGGTAGGAGGTACGGCCGCCGCCGCGCGCCACCGACTTGGAGACGATGTTGGACGAGGTGTTCGGCGCCATGTGGACCATCTTGGAGCCGGCGTCCTGGTGCTGCCCCTCGCCCGCGAAGGCGATGGAGAGGGTCTCGCCCTTGGCGTGCTCGCCCATCAGGTAGACGGCCGGGTACTTCATCGTGACCTTGGAGCCGATGTTGCCGTCGATCCACTCCATGGTCGCGCCCTCGTACGCCACGGCGCGCTTGGTGACCAGGTTGTAGACGTTGTTCGACCAGTTCTGGATGGTCGTGTAACGGCAGCGGGCGCCCTTCTTGACGATGATCTCGACCACGGCGCTGTGCAGGGAGTCCGAGGAGTAGATCGGGGCGGTGCAGCCCTCGACGTAGTGGACGTACGCGTCCTCGTCGACGATGATCAGCGTCCGCTCGAACTGGCCCATGTTCTCGGTGTTGATCCGGAAGTAGGCCTGGAGCGGGATCTCGACGTGCACGCCCTTCGGGACGTAGATGAAGGATCCGCCGGACCACACCGCGGTGTTCAGCGAGGCGAACTTGTTGTCGCCCACCGGGATGACGGTGCCGAAGTACTCCTTGAAGAGCTCCGGGTGCTCCTTCAGAGCGGTGTCGGTGTCCAGGAAGATGACGCCCTGCTCCTCCAGGTCCTCACGGATCTGGTGGTAGACGACCTCGGACTCGTACTGGGCCGCGACACCGGCGACGAGGCGCTGCTTCTCCGCCTCGGGGATGCCGAGCTTGTCGTACGTGTTCTTGATGTCCTCCGGGAGGTCCTCCCAGGACTCCGCCTGCTTCTCCGTGGACCGCACGAAGTACTTGATGTTGTCGAAGTCGATGCCGGAGAGGTCGGAGCCCCAGGTCGGCATGGGCTTCTTGTCGAAGAGACGCAGGCCCTTCAGACGCAGCTTCAGCATCCACTCCGGCTCGTTCTTCTTCGCCGAAATGTCACGGACGACGTCCTCGGAGAGACCGCGCTTGGCGGCCGCGCCTGCGGCGTCGGAGTCGGCCCAGCCGTATTCGTACTTGCCCAGGCCTTCGAGCTCAGGGTGGGCAGTCTCCGTGGGGAGAGTCATGCGGGGTTCCTCCCGGCCGTGCTTGCAGATGCTTGCGAACTGGTCTGTTCGGTCTTGTCGGTCTTGCTGGTCTCGCCGGCCCCGTCGTCGGGCCTGTGGCCGGCCTTCGGGATGAAGGTCGTGCACACTCCGTCGCCGTGGGCGATGGTGGCCAGACGCTGCACATGGGTGCCGAGCAGGCGGGAGAAGACCTCGGTCTCCGCCTCGCACAGCTGCGGATACCGCTCGGCGGCGTGGGCGACGGGGCAGTGGTGCTGGCACAGCTGCTCGCCCACCGGTGCGTTACGCGCCGTAGCAGCGTACCCGTCGGCAGTCAACGCCTTGGCGAGGGCCTCCGTGCGCTCCTGCGGGTCTGCGGCCTCCATGGCCGCGCGGTACGCCTCGGCCTGGCTCTCCATCCGGTCCCGGGCGAACGCGGCGACGGCGGCCTCTCCGGCAGCACCGCCACCGGCGGCCCGCTCGATCCAGTGCAGGGCGTCGACGGCGAGCTTGTCGTACGACTGCTCGAAAGCGTCCCGGCCGCAGTCGGTGAGAGCGAACACCTTGGCGGGTCGGCCGCGGGTGCGCGCTCCGTAGACCCGCTGCTCGCGGGCGGCGACGACATCGTCGGAGACGAGTGCGTCGAGGTGGCGGCGAACAGCGGCCTGGGTGAGCCCGAGGCGCCCTGCGAGGTCGGCGACGGTGGACGGCCCGTGGTCCAGGATGGACCGCGCGACCCGGTTGCGCGTGGACCGCTCACCGGTCGCGAGTTCCTCCTGAGGAGCCTCACCGACGTTTTTCACAACGCCATTGTTGCGTAATTCCCGAGAGAGTGACAAGCCGCGTCCCGACCGGTGGACGGTGCCGTGCATCACTTAGGAAAACCTAACCTGACCTGCGAGAATGATCATTCGTTGGATCAGTTCCGGAGTCATCGGGCTGGGTGCCACGTGAAGCCTCCCGCGCTGGTGAGAGGCCTGTGTGCCGCCGGGACGCCCCCACCGCGGACTCTCGCCGGGCCGGGTGGGCACCCCTAGAGCAGACCCTGCGGCACCTCGCCCTGGGGGGTGAGCTTGTCGACCACCTGCGGAAGGGATGCGGCGATCTTGTCGGCGGCCTGCTCGGGCGAGACGCCCGCCTGTTGGGCCACGCGGTCGAGGACCTGGTACGGCACGGCCTGGGCGAGCTCGGCCCCGCTGACGGGCTGGTTCTCACCCTGAGCGATCCAGGACCGCACCTTCGCGGCCAGACCGCCCTCGTTGAGTTCGTTCACCAGCCCCTGCAGCTGGTTGCCTCCGCCCTGACCGCTGTCACCGACCTCGCTGAAGAGCGAGGCGAGCAGCTTGCCCGCCCCGGCCGATTCGTCGCCGAGCAGTCCGCCGAGCAGACGTTCCAGGTTGTTGGCCGCCATGCCTGTCGCCTTTCCGGAGAGCGTTTCCTGAAACGCCTACCCCCGGCGCCCCGGTCCGGGCCGCCGGGGGGCACCGGTTCACTCGCACGTGACTCAGGTCCCGCCGCCCGGTGTACGGGTCACCGTGCGTCCTCGCGACGTCACCGCACGCGCGAGGGCTACCGCGTCGTGGACGGCCGCCCCGCCGAGGTCGTTGTTGAAGTACGCGAAGACGTCCGCCCGGTCGGGCCATGCGTCGGCGATCCGCCCGGCCCAGCTCGCGAGCGCCTGGCGCCCGTACCGCGGAAATGGCTCGGCCAGGCCCTCATGGAACCGTACGTAGCCCCAGTCGGCCGTCCGCCACAGCGGTGTCACCGGCCGGGAGCCCCTGTCCGCCCAGCACAGCGCGGCGGAGCGGTTCTCCAGGACGTCCCGCACCTCGTCGGTCCACCACGAGTCGTGCCGGGGTTCGACGGCCACGCGGACCCGGCGGGGGAAGCACGCGAGCGCGGCGTCCAGCGCCCCCGGGTCGACGCGGAGGGTGGGCGGCAACTGGAGCAGCACCGGTCCCAGCCGCTCCCCCAGCCCTTCGGCATGGTCCATGAGCCGGTGCACCGGCTCCTCGGGGTCGCGCAGCCGTTTGATGTGGGTGAGGTAACGGCTGGCCTTCACCGCCATGACGAACCCCCGAGGGGTCCGCTCGTGCCAGTCGGCGAAGGTCCTGCGCTCGGGCAGCCGGTAGAAGGCGTTGTTGTTCTCGACGGTCGCGAAGTGCCGCGCGTACTCCTCCAGCCAGAGCCGCTGGGGCCGCTCCTCGGGGTAGAGAACGCCGCGCCAGTCCTTGTACTGCCAACCGGAGGTGCCGATGAGCACGGGCATGCGGTGATCATTCCCCGCGGCCGCCCGACTTCTCCGGAAAGGGCGACCCGGCCCCCGGCCGGAGCAGCCCCGGCGGCTCCTTAGACTTCCCCCTATGCAGAACGAGTCCGTCGTCCAGGTGCGCAGCCTGGTCAAGCGGTACGGAGCCAAGACCGCCGTGGACGGGCTCGACCTCGACGTCCGCGTCGGCACGGTGACGGCCGTCCTCGGCCCCAACGGGGCCGGCAAGACCACCACGGTCGAGACGTGCGAGGGCTATCGCCGCGCCGACTCCGGCAGCGTCCGCGTCCTGGGCCTCGACCCGGTCGCCGACGCCGCGCGGCTGCGGCCCCGGATCGGCGTGATGCTCCAGTCCGGCGGGGTCTACTCCGGTGCCCGCGCCGACGAGATGCTCCGCCACATGGCGAAGCTGCACGCCCACCCGCTCGACGTGGACACCCTGATCGAGCGCCTCGGTCTCGGCTCCTGCGGGCGTACGACGTACCGGCGGCTCTCCGGCGGACAGCAGCAGCGGCTCGCGCTCGCCATGGCCGTGGTCGGCCGGCCCGAGCTGGTCTTCCTGGACGAGCCGACCGCGGGGCTCGACCCGCAGGCCCGCCGCTCCACGTGGGACCTGGTGCGCGAGCTGCGTACGGACGGTGTGACCGTCGTGCTCACCACCCACTTCATGGACGAGGCGGAGGAGCTCTCCGACGAGATCGCGATCATCGACGCGGGCCGGGTCGTCACCCAGGGCAGTCCCGAGCAGCTCTGCCGCGGCGGTGCCGAGAACACTCTGCGCTTCACGGGCCGCCCCGGACTCGACCTCGGCTCCCTGCTGAAGGCGCTGCCGGACGGCACGGCCGCGGCGGAACTGACGCCGGGCGCGTACCGGATCAGCGGCACGGTCGGTCCGCAGCTGCTCGCCACCGTCACCTCCTGGTGCGCGCAGCACGGCGTGATGCCGGACGGCATCTCGGTGGAGCGGCACACGCTGGAGGACGTGTTCTTGGAGCTGACGGGGAAGGAGCTGCGGTCGTGACCGCTGAGGCCACCACCGACGTGACGTCGGGAACGTACGCGCCCAGGCCGGGGGCCGCCCCCGTCGGTCGGATGATCGCGGCGCAGGCGGCGCTCGAGACGAAGATGCTGCTCCGCAACGGTGAGCAGCTGCTGCTGACCGTGATCATCCCCTCGCTGCTGCTCGTCCTCTTCTCGACGGTCGACATCGTGACTGTGCCGGTTTCAACTACGGGGGGCGCGGGGCGTGCCGTGGACTTCGTGACGCCCGGCATCCTCGCGCTGGCCGTGATGTCCACCGCGTTCACCGGGCAGGCGATCGCCACCGGCTTCGAGCGCCGGTACGGAGTGCTGAAGCGGCTCGCCGCCTCGCCACTCCCCCGCTGGGCGCTGATGACGGCCAAGACGCTCTCCGTCCTGGTCACCGAGGTGCTGCAGATCGTCCTGCTGACGCTGATCGCCTTCGCGCTGGGCTGGTCGCCGCAGGGCGACCCCGTCTCCGTGCTCCTGCTGCTGGTCGCGGGCACGGCCGCCTTCTCCGGGCTCGGGCTGCTGATGGCCGGCACGCTGAGGGCGGAGGCGACGCTCGCCGCCGCGAATCTGGTGTTCCTGCTGCTGCTGGTGGGCGGCGGGGTGATCGTCCCGTTGGACAAGTTCCCGGACGCGGCGCAGTCGGTCCTCGGCCTGCTGCCGATCTCTGCGCTCTCGGACGGGCTGCGGGACGTGCTCCAGCACGGGGCGGGGATGCCCTGGGGGAATCTCGGGATCCTCGCGGTGTGGGCGGCTGCCGGGCTGGGTGCGGCCGCGAAGTTCTTCCGCTGGGAGTGAGCCGCGGGCTGCGGTGAACCGGCGGCAGGCCGGCACACCGCCACGTGCGTGTCGGGCGCACCGTGCACCGTCCGCGTGCGGCCCACCGCACCGTGCACCGTCCGCGTGCGGCCCACCGCACCGTGCACCGTCCGCGTGCGGCCCACCGCACCGTGCACCGACCGCGCGTGCCGGGGTGAGATGCGGCACGTCGCCGGGGTCGTGCTCGACCGAGCGACGGGATCTTCCGCCGCCGTGCCGCCGCCGGCCTCGGGGCGGCGCAGCGGCTATGGGGCCGCCCCGAACAGGGAGAACGCCGCACGGGTCCGCCGACCGGCGCAGCAGGGGCTCCGACGTCCGTAGCCGTGGCGGTCTGTCCGGACATGCCCACCCACGTGAATCCGTGCACAAGCGGGCCCCCTACGATGGTCGCCGTGCAGACCCCCCTCGCCTACATCGCCCAGCGCTGGACCCCGTCCCCCCGGACCGTCCGGCGCGCCGCGCTCGTCGCCGTCGTGATGAGCGTGGTCATCATCGTCACCGGCGGCGCGGTCCGGCTGACCGGCTCCGGTCTCGGCTGCGACACCTGGCCCAAGTGCACGGACGACAGCCTCTTCGCGACGCCCGCGCAGGGTTTCCACGGTGCGATCGAGTTCGGCAACCGCATGCTGACGTACGTCCTGTGCGCGGCGGTCGGCTGGGCGATCATCGCGGCGCGTTCCACCAAGCCGTGGCGGCGCGGGCTCACCCGGCTCGGCTGGGCGCAGTTCTGGATCGTGATGAGCAACGCCGTCCTCGGCGGGATCACCGTGTGGGCGGGCCTCAACCCGTGGACGGTGGCCGGTCACTTCCTCGCCGCCAACGCGCTGCTGACGGTGGCCACGATCACCTGGATCCGCGCCGGCGAGGGCGACAGCGAGGTGCGGCCGCGGGTCCCCCGCCCGGTGCGGAAGCTCTCGTGGGTGCTGCTGGCAGCCTCCGCGCTGCTGATCGCCGTGGGTACGGCCGTGACGGGCTCCGGCAAGCACGCGGGCGACAGCAGCGATGTGCCGCGGATGCCGTTCGACTGGGTGGACGCCGCGCACGTGCACGCCGCACTGGCCTGGCTGGTGTGCGCGCTCGCCGTGGCGATGTGGCTGGTGCTGCGTGTGGTGGACGCTCCCGACGACACCCGCGCCCGTGCGCGTGACCTGCTGATCGTGGTGCTCGCGCAGGGCGGGATCGGCTACGTGCAGTTCTTCACCGACGTGCCCGAGGTGCTGGTCGGGGCCCATATGCTCGGCTCGTCGCTGATGTGGATCGCGGTGCTGAAGCTGGCCCTGTGCCTGCGGGAGCGGCCGCTCGCCGCACCGGGCCGCCCCAGGCAGGCCGACCAGGAGCTCTCGACGGCCTCGGCGGCCTGATCCACCGGACAGGCGCAGGGCCCGGGCGGGACCGCTCTCGCCTCACCCGTCGAGTGCCTGCACGCCTCACCCGGCGAGTCCGTAGACCCGGCGTGCGTTGCCCGCCGCGATCATCTCGGCGACCCGCTGGGCGTCCGTTCGGCACCAGGCGCCTTCGGCCACCCAGCCGCTGAGCACCCTCCCCAGCGCCTCCCGGAAGATCCGGGCGCCGACCACGTGCAGCTCGGGCAGTCCGCGCGCCCCGCTGGAGAACAGCAGCTTCCCGAACGGTGCGAGCTCGAGGATCTCCGCGAGGACGGACGCGGCCCCGGCCCCGGTGTGGGCGAGGGCGGGTCCGACGTCGGCGTACACATGAGGGAACACGCTCGCCAGATGCGCGGCGTGCCGGTGGTACGGGTAGCCGTGCAGCAGGACGAGATCGGTGCCGAGGCCCGCGGTGGCCGCCGCGAAGCCGTCGAGCAGCAGCGGGTCGTCGGCCCCGACGTGCAGTTGCAGCGGCCGTCCCGATGCCACGGCGATCCAGAGCAGATGGCGCACGAGTACGGGGTCGGTGAGCCGGCCGCCGACCTGGCGTGCTGCCAGCCAGCGCCCCGTCGCGCCCCGCACCTCGCCCGGGCCCGGTGGCTCGGGGGCGAGGGCGAGCCCGCGCCGCACACCGGCGACGGACGTGAAGGCGACGGCCGATCCGGCGGCGCCGTGCACGGCCTCGGCGAGGTTGGCGAGAAAGCCGTCGACGGTGCCCGAGGTGTCGGCGACCTGCTCGGCGAGCAGCTCCAGCCGGACGATCTCATGGGCGTCGGCCGCGCCCGCGGCGGCGATCTCGGGGACTCCGGTGAGGTCTCCGGGCAGCCCGGTCTCCACCAGATAGGCGGAGATTCCGGTGGCCCGCAGCAGCCGCCTCCCGGATTCCAGGACGCCCAGCTCCCGGCGGCGGGCGAGATAGCGCGCGGGCGGGCAGTGCGGTTCGAGACCGAGCAGCGGTGGGCACCAGCGGCGTACGGCGAAGCCGGTCTGGGTGTCGAAGAAGGTGGTGCCGGGCGCGGGCGGCCCGGCGGTCCTGCCCAGGTGGGCCTCGAAGGTGCCGAGGCCCAGCTCCGTGCGGAGGACGCCGTGGCAGTACTGATCCACCAAGGACGGCGTATCGATCATCCGGGGGCTCCCAGCGATGGACGTGCTTCCACACGTCCTAACGGGTGGGCCCCGCGCGAGGTGTTGCCCGATCGGGCGGGCCGGTCGCCTCAGCCGTTCGAGGGACCGCCGACCTGGATGCCCGCCATGCGGGTCCACTCGTACGGGCCGGTGCGGACCTTCAGTGCGAACTCGCCGTCGAACGACTCGTGCAGCGTGATCCCGGACTTCTCGGCGGCGCTGACCGCGATGGCGTGGGTGGGCGCGACGAGGTCGCCCCAGCCGCCGTCCTCACCGACGAGCACGATGCGGGTGCCCATCTGACCGATGTAGGCGAGCTGGCCCTCGGCGCCGCCGTGCGCCTTGGCGAACGCGCCGATCTGCTTGGCGAGCTTCGCCGCCTTGCGCTCGGCGCGGGCGTCGTGCTGGGGCTTGGTCTCGTCGACCTGCTGGGTGTCTGCCATGAACAGGATGCTACTCGCGGGTAGATCGACTGGCGACAGCCGGGCCGCGTGGCCTGGGCCACGCGGTGCCGGACCGCGGGTCCGACAGGATCCGCCGGACAGGCCCCGGGGCCCGATCCACCGGACGGGCTTCAGCGCAGGAACGGGTCCACGGCCACCGCGACGAAGAGCAGTGAGACGTACGTGATGGACCAGTGGAAGAGCCGCATCTCCTTGAGCTTGCCGCCCGTCACGCCCGCCTTCGCGCGGCTCTGCAGCGCGTGCGCCTCCCAGAGCCACCAGCCGCCCGTCACCAGTGCCACCGCGGTGTAGAACCAGCCGGTGTAACCGAGCGGGGTCAGCAGCAGCGAGACGACGACCATCACCCAGCTGTAGACGACGATCTGGCGGGCGACGACCCGGTTCGAGGCGATCACCGGGAGCATGGGCACGCCGACGCGCGCGTAGTCCTCCTTCACCTTCATCGACAGCGGCCAGTAGTGCGGCGGCGTCCAGAAGAAGATGACGAGGAACAGGATGACGGCGGCCCAGGACATCGAGTTGGTGACGGCGGACCAGCCGATGAGCACCGGCATGCAGCCGGCGATCCCGCCCCACACGATGTTCTGCGCGGTGCGCCGCTTCAGCAGCATCGTGTAGACGATGACGTAGAAGAGGAGCGCGCCGAGCGCGAGGGCGGCGGAGAGCCAGTTGACGAGCAGTCCGAACCAGAGCGTGGAGACCACGGCCAGGGTGAGGCCGAAGACCAGGCCCTCACGCGGCGAGACCATGCCGGTGACCAGCGGACGCTGTGAGGTGCGGTCCATCAGGGCGTCGATGTCGCGGTCGATGTACATGTTGAGCGCGTTGGCGCCGCCCGCGGACAGGTAACCGCCGATGCACGTGGCGACGACCAGCCAGAGGTCCGGCACGCCCTGTGCCGCCAGGAACATCACGGGTACCGTGGTGATCAGCAGCAGTTCAATGATCCGCGGCTTCGTCAGCGCCACGAATGCCTTGACGCGGGCCCCGAACGGACGATGGCCCCCCGGGCTGGGAGTCAAGACGACCCCTGAGGGTCGGGACTCGACGGCCGTCACGCACACCCCTGACAGAGAATTCCCAGCAAGCCCCTGGGGGTGCCTCCCATGCCCGAAGGGCTATGGGGGAGTGAATCCCGGTGAAGACTTGCGCGTACCACGCCACTCTAGACGTTGCCCCCACGCCGATCTTCGCGGGGGTGGGGTCGTGTTGAGCAGTGCCGGAGCGCCGTGCGTAATCACCGTCGGGATCGCAGACAAGAGGCGAAGTCGAGCCCGTGCCCGCAGGCTGGTTGATGTGTCCGACTGAAGAGACGTGCACTCGAAAGGACGCGCGTTGCTGCGAGGGTAGGCTCGACAGCGCCCGGTACACCCCTCGTCACCGGGACCATGAACATGTGGAGAGGAGCCCTGACCCAGGGTGAGCACCAAGCCGACCACCACAGACCTCCAGTGGACCGCATTGGACCAGCGGGCCGTGGACACCGTCCGCGTCCTTGCCGCTGACGCCGTACAGAAGGTCGGCAACGGCCATCCGGGAACGGCCATGAGCCTGGCCCCCGCGGCGTACGTCCTCTTCCAGAAGCTGATGCGCCACGACCCCTCCGACGCGGACTGGACCGGCCGTGACCGGTTCGTGCTCTCCGCGGGTCACTCCAGCCTGACCCTCTACATCCAGCTCTACCTCGCCGGGTACGGCCTGGGTCTGGATGACCTCAAGGCCTTCCGCACCTGGGGATCCAAGACCCCGGGCCACCCGGAGTACGGCCACACGGTCGGCGTCGAGACGACGACCGGACCGCTCGGCCAGGGTGTGGCCAACGCCGTGGGCATGGCCATGGCCGCCCGCTACGAGCGCGGTCTGTTCGACCCGGACGCCGCGCCCGGCACCTCCCCGTTCGACCACACCATCTGGGCGATCGCCGGTGACGGCTGCCTCCAGGAGGGCATCTCCCACGAGGCGTCCGCGCTGGCCGGCCACCAGAAGCTCGGCAACCTGGTGCTGCTGTGGGACGACAACCACATCTCGATCGAGGGCGACACCGAGACCGCCGTCTCCGAGGACACGCTCAAGCGGTACGAGGCCTACGGCTGGCACGTCCAGCGCGTGCAGCAGCTGCCGAACGGCGACCTGGACCCGGCCGGTCTGTACGCGGCGCTGAAGGCCGCCCAGGAGGAGACCGAGCGCCCCTCCTTCATCGCCGCCCGCTCGATCATCGCCTGGCCCGCCCCCAACGCGCAGAACACCGAGGCCTCGCACGGCTCGGCGCTCGGCGACGAGGAGGTCGCGGCCACCAAGCGCGTCCTGGGCTTCGACCCGGAGAAGACCTTCGAGGTCACCGACGAGGTCCTCGCGCACACCCGCCAGGCCCTCGACCGCGGCCGTGACGCCCGGAGCGAGTGGGACAAGAGCTTCGCCGAGTGGCGTGCGGCCAACCCGGAGCGCGCCGCCGAGTTCGACCGGATCCGCTCGACCGAGCTTCCGACCGGCTGGGAGGAGAAGCTCCCGGTGTTCGAGGCGGGCCATGGTGTCGCCACCCGCGCCGCCTCCGGCAAGGTGCTTCAGGCGCTGGGCGCGATCATCCCCGAGCTGTGGGGCGGCTCCGCCGACCTCGCCGGTTCGAACAACACGACGATCGACAAGGCGTCGTCGTTCCTGCCCAAGGGCAACCCGCTGCCGGAGGCCGACCCGTACGGCCGGACGATCCACTTCGGTATCCGTGAGCACGCGATGGCCGCGGTGATGAACGGCATCGCGCTGCACGGCAACACCCGTATCTACGGAGGCACGTTCCTCGTGTTCTCCGACTACATGCGCAACGCGGTGCGGCTGTCCGCGCTCATGCACCTGCCGGTGACGTACGTGTGGACGCACGACTCGATCGGTCTCGGCGAGGACGGCCCGACCCACCAGCCGGTGGAGCACCTGGCCTCGCTGCGTGCGATCCCGGGCCTGAACATCGTGCGCCCGGCCGACGCCAACGAGACCGCGATCGCGTGGGCGGAGATCCTCAAGCGCTACACGAAGAAGTTCGGTGTGGGCGCCCCGCACGGTCTGGCGCTGACCCGCCAGGGCGTGCCGACGTACGAGCCCAACGAGGACGCGGCCAAGGGCGGTTACGTCCTGTTCGAGGCCGAAGGGCCCGAGGGGCAGAGCGCCGCGCCCCAGGCCGTGCTGATCGGCACGGGCTCCGAGGTGCACCTGGCCGTGGAGGCGCGCGAGCAGTTGCAGGCCGCGGGCATCCCGACGCGCGTCGTCTCGATGCCGTCCGTCGAGTGGTTCGAGGAACAGGACCAGGCGTACAAGGACAGCGTCCTGCCGCCGTCGGTCAAGGCGCGTGTCGCGGTCGAGGCCGGTGTCGGTCTGACCTGGTACCGCTACGTCGGTGACGCCGGCCGGATCGTGTCGCTGGAGCACTTCGGCGCGTCCGCCGACGGCAAGGAGCTCTTCCGCGAGTTCGGCTTCACCGCAGAGGCCGTGGCTGCCGCCGCCCGGGCTGTGCTGGATTCACTGAATGAGATCGACGCCGCCGCGCGCTGACGCCGGTATACGACTAGTAGGAGATGCAACTCTCATGACAGACGCACTCAAGCGCCTCTCCGACGAAGGCGTGGCGATCTGGCTCGACGACCTGTCGCGCAAGCGGATCACGTCCGGCAACCTCGCCGAGCTGATCGACCAGCAGCACGTCGTGGGCGTCACCACCAACCCGTCGATCTTCCAGAAGGCCATCTCGTCCGGCGACGGTTACGAGCAGCAGCTCGCCGATCTCGCCGCCCGCAAGGTGACCGTCGAGGAAGCCCTCCGCATGATCACGACGGCGGATGTGCGGGACGCCGCGGACGTGCTGCGTCCGGTCTTCGACACCACCGGCGGCCAGGACGGCCGGGTCTCGATCGAGGTCGATCCCCGTCTCGCGCACAACACGGCGGCGACGATCGCCGAGGCCAAGCAGCTGGCGTGGCTGGTGGACCGGCCGAACACGTTCATCAAGATCCCGGCGACCAAGGCGGGCCTGCCGGCGATCACCGAGGTCATCGGCCTCGGTATCAGCGTCAATGTCACGCTGATCTTCTCGTTGGAGCGCTACCGCGAGGTCATGGACGCCTACCTGGCCGGCCTGGAGAAGGCGAAGGCCGCCGGCCTGGACCTGTCGAAGATCCGTTCGGTGGCGTCGTTCTTCGTGTCGCGGGTCGACACCGAGATCGACAAGCGGCTGGACGCGCTGGGCACGGACGAGGCGAAGGAGCTGCGTGGCAAGGCGGCGCTCGCCAACGCCCGCCTCGCCTACCAGGCGTTCGAGGAGGTGTTCGGCTCTGCCGACAAATCGACACCGCCCTCGGACCGCTGGGCCGCGCTGGACAAGGCACAGGCCAACAAGCAGCGTCCGCTGTGGGCCTCGACCGGCGTCAAGGACCCGGCGTTCAAGGACACGCTGTACGTGGACGAGCTGGTCGCCCCGGGCACGGTGAACACCATGCCGGAGGCCACGCTCGATGCCACCGCCGACCACGGCCGGATCACGGGTGACACGGTGCGCGGTACGTACGAGCAGGCGCGCGCCGAACTCGACGCGGTCGAGAAGCTCGGGATCTCCTACGACGACGTGGTGCAGCTGCTGGAAGACGAGGGCGTCGAGAAGTTCGAGGCGTCCTGGAACGACCTGCTCAAGTCGACGGAGGCGGAGCTCGAGCGCCTCGCTCCTTCGGAAGGCTGAAACACCTTGACTCCCGCACACGGAGCTAACCCGCTTCGTGACGCCGCGGACCGACGGCTCCCGCGTATCGCGGGGCCGTCGGGCCTGGTGATCTTTGGCGTCACCGGCGATTTGTCCCGCAAGAAGCTGATGCCTGCCGTTTACGACCTCGCCAACCGCGGGCTGCTGCCGCCGGGCTTCTCGCTCGTCGGCTTCGCCCGCCGCGAGTGGCAGGACGAGGACTTCGCACACGAAGTCCATGAAGCCGTCAAGCAGCACGCCCGTACCCCCTTCCGCGAGGAGGTCTGGCAGCAGCTCATCCAGGGGATGCGCTTCGTCCAGGGCGACTTCGACGACGACAACGCGTTCGAGACCCTCAAGAAGACCATGGAGGAGCTCGACCGGGCGCAGGGCACCGGCGGCAACTTCGCCTTCTATCTGTCCGTGCCGCCGAAGTTCTTCCCCGTCGTCGTGCAGCAGTTGAAGAAGCACGGACTGGCGGAGCAGAAGAACGGCTCCTGGCGGCGCGCGGTCATCGAGAAACCGTTCGGTCATGACCTGGCCTCCGCCGAGGAACTCAACCGGATAGTTCACGAGGTCTTCGCGTCCGACCAGGTCTTCCGGATCGACCACTATCTGGGCAAGGAGACCGTCCAGAACATTCTGGCGCTGCGCTTCGCCAACACCCTCTTCGAACCGATCTGGAACCGGTCGTACGTCGACCATGTCCAGATCACCATGGCCGAGGACATCGGCATCGGTGGCCGGGCCGGCTACTACGACGGCATCGGCGCCGCCCGTGACGTCATCCAGAACCACCTGCTCCAGCTCCTCGCCCTGACCGCGATGGAGGAGCCCGCGTCCTTCGACGCGGACGCCCTCGCAGCGGAGAAGACCAAGGTGCTGGGCGCGGTCAAGCTGCCCAAGGACCTGGCGTCGAGCACGGTTCGCGCGCAGTACGCCGAGGGCTGGCAGGGCGGCGAGAGGGCCGTCGGCTATCTCCAGGAAGACGGCATCGACCCCAAGTCGAAGACCGACACGTACGCGGCCATCAAGGTGGAGATCGACAACCGCCGCTGGGCGGGGGTGCCGTTCTATCTGCGTACCGGCAAGCGGCTGGGCCGCCGCGTCACCGAGATCGCGGTCGTGTTCCAGCGCGCCCCGCACTCGCCCTTCGACCACACGGCCACCGAGGAGCTGGGGCAGAACGCTCTGGTGATCCGGGTCCAGCCGGACGAGGGTGTCACGCTGCGGTTCGGCTCGAAGGTGCCGGGCACCTCGATGGAGGTCCGGGACGTCTCGATGGACTTCGCGTACGGCGAGTCCTTCACGGAGTCCAGCCCCGAGGCGTACGAGCGGCTGCTCCTTGACGTACTGCTCGGTGACGCGAACCTCTTCCCGAGGGTCGAGGAGGTCGAGCTGTCCTGGAAGATCCTCGATCCGATCGAGCAGTTCTGGGACAAGCACGGCAAGCCCGCGCAGTACCCGGCCGGGACCTGGGGTCCGGTCGAGGCGGACGAAATGCTCGCACGAGACGGACGGAGCTGGCGTCGGCCATGAAGATCGACCTTACGGACACCACCTCCAGCAAGATCAACAAGGCGCTGGTGCAGGGCCGCCGGGCGGTCGGCACGCCGGCTGTCGGCATGGTCCTCACGCTCGTCATCGTCACGGACGAGGAGGGCGCGTACGACGCGCTGAAGGCGTCGAACGAGGCCTCCCGCGAGCACCCTTCGCGCAAGCTCGTCGTCATCAAGCGGGTCTCACGCTCGCCGCGCGACCGAGCGAAGGCTCGGATCGACGCCGAGGTGCGGGTCGGTGCGGACGCCGGTACCGGCGAGACGGTCGTGCTGCGGCTGTACGGCGAGGTCATCGACCACGCCCAGTCCGTGGTCCTGCCGCTGCTGCTGCCGGACGCTCCGGTCGTGGTGTGGTGGCCGGTGGCCGCGCCGATCGACCCGGCGTCCGACCCGCTGGGCGCGCTGGCGCAGCGCCGGGTGACCGACACGTACGCCTGCGAGCAGCCGATCCACGAGCTGACGGCCCGCGCCGATACCTACACCCCGGGTGACACGGATCTGGCCTGGACCAGGATCACGCCGTGGCGCTCGATGCTGGCGGCGGCCCTGGACCAGGTGACGTGCGAGGTCACGGCGGCCGAGGTGGAGGGCGAGGAGTTCAACCCGAGCTGCGAACTGCTCGGGATGTGGCTCGCGGACCGGCTGAAGGTGCCGGTCAAGCGCTTGGTGTCGCCGGGGCCGGGACTCACGGCCGTACGGCTGGCGACGAGCTGCGGCCCGATCGTGCTGGACCGGGCGGACGGGTCGCTGGCGACGCTGTCCATCGAGGGCCAGCCGGACCGCGCGGTGGCGCTGAAGCGGCGTGACACGGCGGAGCTGATCGCGGAGGAGCTGCGCCGGCTGGACCCGGACGACACGTACGCGTCGGCGCTGCGGTTCGGGGTCGACCGGCTGAACGACGAGTCGGCGGAGAGGGCGACCGACGTCGCCGGTGCGGCCGAGCCGGCCGAACCGAAAAGGACCGCTGCGAAGACCTCGACCAAGGCTCCGGCGAAGAAGGCGGCCGCGAAGTGAGTGCCCCTCAACTCGTCGTTCACCGTGACAAGGAGCTGATGGCCCAGGCCGCGGCGGCCCGGCTGATCACGAAGATCGTGGACGCCCAGGCCGCGCGCGGCTCCGCGTCGGTGGTCCTCACCGGCGGGCGCAACGGCAACGGTCTGCTGGCCGCGCTCGCCGCCGCGCCCGCGCGGGACGCGATCGACTGGCCGCGGCTCGATCTGTGGTGGGGTGACGAGCGGTTCCTGCCCGAGGGCGACCCGGAGCGCAATGTCACCCAGGCCCGGGCGGCTCTGCTGGACTCGGTGCCGCTGAACCCGTCCCGGGTGCACGCGATGCCCGCGTCCGACGGGCCGCACGGCAAGGACGCGGACGCGGCCGCGGCTGCGTACGCGGAGGAACTGGCCGCCGCGGCCGGTCCCGAGGACCATGGCGACGTGCCCACGTTCGACGTGCTGATGCTGGGCGTGGGCCCGGACACGCATGTCGCGTCCCTGTTCCCGGAGCTTCCGGGGGTCCGCGAGACCGAGCGCACGGTCGTCGGTGTGCATGGTGCGCCGAAGCCGCCGCCGACGCGCATCTCCCTCACACTCCCCGCGATCCGCGCGGCGCGTGAGGTGTGGCTGCTGGCGGCGGGCGAGGACAAGGCGAACGCGGCGGCGATCGCCCTGTCGGGCGCCGGGGAGATCCAGGCCCCGGCCGCGGGCGCGTACGGCAGGTCGCGGACGCTGTGGCTGCTCGACTCGGCGGCGGCGTCGCAGCTTCCGCGGAGCCTCTATCCGCCCGCGTCGCCCTGACTGGGCCCTGTCCGTGCGATCTTGTCGGGCCCGCGGCGCCGGCTACGGCACCTCGCTGCGTTGTCGGAGTCGCCCAAGTACGTCCAGTACGAGGGCGATCTCCCCCAGCTACCGCTGGGAGGTGCCGCCACCGCCTTGCGATGCGTCCCCTCAGCCCTCCGGGCCTGGGGAGACCCCATGCATCCGACGCCGCGGCCTGGTCCTCGAAGATCGCCCGGACAGGCCCTAGTCGTCGGCTCCGTCGTACGAAGGCCCGGTTCGCCTCCTTGGCGAACCGGGCCTTCGGTGTCGGGGGATCGTCAGCGGATCAGAGGATGACCTGGTCCGGGCGGGCCTCCAGGCGTGCGATGGCCTTGCGGGCGGCGGCGACGAAGGCGTCGAAGACGGCATTGGTGTGGGTCGGCCGTCCGAGCCGGGTGAAGTAGCCCGTGTCGAACATGCTCTGGCGCAGCTCGGTGGTCATCTCCAGCTGGGCACCCTTGCCGAGCAGGGTCTTGTTGCAGATGTTGGCCGGGTCCTCGCCCGCGAGAGCGGGAACCGTCGAGCCGTCGATGGTCTGGAACCCGGCGGCCTGGAACTCCTCGTGCAGATACGTCTTGAAGTGGGTGTTGAGGCCGCCGACGACGACCGCCTCGGGCACTCCCGCGGACGCACCGGCCTGGGCCGCCGTACAGCCGTGCAGGCTCAGCACATTGAGGCTGCCCGCGGCCAAGGACAGGGCGGACCGGTCGTCGTTGTTCGTCGAGGTGACGTGCAGCTCGCTGTTGTTGGACGCGCGCACACCCTCGAACATCCAGTAGTCGTGGACCGGGCCGCCCGCCGGCTGCACGGCGAGCGTGGCCGGGTGGTAGCCCGCTATCGCCAGGCACAGCTCGGACGTACCCCCCTCGATGCCACCGCCGTGGAGGGCCATGATCGTGGTCCGGTTGAACGGGTATCTCAGGCTGTCGCTGTTGTCGAACAGCTCATGGCGCTTGTAGCGCCGGGCGAAGTCCGTGCCCTCCTTGCCGGCGAGCTTCGTGTAGAGGTCGGTGTTCGACGCGTAGAGGTCGGCGGCGTACGCGGGGGCGGCGGCAAAGGTGTTGAGTACGGAGGCGCTGAGTGCGGCGCCGGCGAGGCCGGCCAGTACGGTGCGGCGGTTGGCATAAGGCATGCATGTCATGATCGCGGTGAGTCGAGGCACCGATTTCCGCTCCGGGAGTGGGATGCCTCACACCGTGCGTTCCGGTCGCTCCAGGAACGGCTCCAGCAGGCCCGGGACTGCGCGGGAGGCGAAGTCGAGGACCTCGTGCTCGTCGGCGTCGTACGCCGAGTACGCCCCGTCGCCCGCCGCCGTGGTCGCGGTCAGGGTGAGGACTCCGGCACGGCGCTGGAACCAGGACTGTTTGAGCGTCCAGCCGATGACCGCGCCGCGTTGCAGCGCGACCGTCCCACGCCGGACGGTCCCGGAGCGGGCGAGCAGATAGTCGCCGTCGACGGCGTGGCCCAGACTGCGGTACGCGTCCAGTGCGAGGAGCACCGCGAGCGGCAGGAACACCACCGCGCACGCGGCCGCGACGTACCACAGCACGTCCGTGAGCAGCAGGCCCAGGAGCGTGAGCACGAGGAGCGGGACGAGTGCTGCGGTGAGCGCCCAGCGCAGCCTGCGGGCACGTGCCGCGCGCGGATGAGCGGTGAGCGCGACGCTCGTCGGCGGGCCGGACTCGCGCAGCACCAGCGCCGTCACATCGTCGGCGACGGAGCGTGGCGCGGGCGGCAGAAGCGTCTTGTGGTCGGCGTGCTGGTCGTCCTGCTCCTGGACGAGCCCCGTCGCGACCGCGTCCACCCGTGCCGCGCCGAGCATCCTTACACCGAGGGGCTCGACGAGCTCCACTCCGCGCAGCCGTCGCTCCTCGATGGAGAGCGAGCGGGCGGTGAACAGTCCGCGGCGGACCCGCAGGGTGCCGCCCGGCTCCCGTTCCAGCCGGTAGTTGAACCACATCTCGATCCAGAGCCCGAGCGCGCCGACGACTCCTGCGACCAGGGCCCCGAGGGCCAGCACGACGACGGTCCAGACGACCGGGGTGCCCCGGAACTGCTCGCCGATCCAGTCGATGACCTCACTCTGCACGCCGAACCATTCGCTGACCTGCATCACCGCACCGGCGGCCGCTCCGCCGAGCAGCGGGGCGACGAACGACACCGGTGCGTACCGGATCCAGCGGGGATCGAGGGTGGCCAGCTCGCCCTCCCGGTGGGTGCCAGGGGCGGCGACGGCGGCGCGGGCCAGCAGCTCACGGCGCAGCCGTTCGCCCTCCGGCCTGGTGACCGGATCGAGTTCCAGGGTGGACTCCCCACCGCCGGTGTGCTCGCCGGTGCCGATCCGTACCTTGACGAGACCGAGCAGTCGCTGCAGCGGATTGGCCGTCAGATCGACGCTGCGGATGCGCTCGCGGGCCAGCGAGCGGCGCTTTATCAGCAGCAGACCGGTGTGGAGTTCGGCGCGCTCGGGCCCGATGCGGTACCGCGTGCGCCGCCACCGTACATAGTCCGCGGCCGAGCCGCCCGCGACGAGGACGGCGGCGCCTGCCAGCACCCAGCCGAGGGCCTGCCACCACGGTATGCCGCGCGCGAGGCCGAACAGGACCGGCAGCCCGGCGCCACCCGCGACTCCGGTCAGGACCACGGCCGTGACGAGGACGGTACGCCGGTCGAGCCGCAGCCAGCCGTCGCTCATGTGGCGTCCCCGGGCGTGGCCTGGGTGATCCGGGTCAGCTGCTCGGCCCGCTCCGCCGCCAGCTCGTGGTCCAGCCCCTCGATCCTGATCGCGCCCTTGGAGGAGGCGGTGGTGACGGTGACGGTGGCGAGCCGGAAGGCCTGCTCCAAGGGGCCTCGCACGGTGTCCACGGTCTGGATCCGGGACATGGGGGCGATCCGCCACTCCTGCCAGAGGGCGCCGGTCCGGACGTACACCGCTTCGTCCGTGACCTCCCAGCGGTGCACCCGGTACCACCAGGAGGGGAAGAAGACCGTGCCTGCCAGCCCGAGGACCGCCGCGACACCGGCTGCCACCAGCAGCCAGGTCCTGGCGGGCGCGATGAACGCCCCCAGCAGGCCGAGTACCGTCACCGGTACGACGGTCGTCAGCAGGCACTGCACCCGCCACCAGCCGACGGCCCGTTCGTTCAGTGCGTTGTCCGGCGGCCGCAGCCGCACGGTCTCCTCCCCCGTCATCGGATCAGCGGCCGCGCAGTGAGCGGTACGTGGCCACCAGCGCGGCGGTCGAACTGTCGAGGTCCTCGCCGCCGCGTCCCTCGGTGAGGACGGGCTCGATCCGCTTGGCCAGCACCTTGCCGAGCTCGACGCCCCACTGGTCGAAGGAGTCGATGTTCCAGACGGCTCCCTGGACGAACACCTTGTGTTCGTAGAGTGCGATGAGCTGGCCGAGGACGGACGGGGTCAGCTCGTTCGCCAGGATCGTGGTCGTCGGGTGGTTGCCGGCGAACGTCTTGTGCGGCACCAGCTCCTCCGCGACGCCCTCCGCCCGTACCTCGTCGGGGGTCTTGCCGAAGGCCAGCGCCTGCGTCTGGGCGAAGAAGTTGGCCATCAGCAGGTCGTGCTGGGCGACCAGTCCCGGCAGCAGGTCCGGGACGGGCTGAGCGAAGCCGATGAAGTCGGCCGGGATGAGCTTCGTCCCCTGGTGGATCAACTGGTAGTACGCGTGCTGCCCGTTGGTGCCGGGCGTGCCCCAGACGACGGGTCCGGTCTGCCAGTCGACGCGGTTGCCGTCACGGTCGACGGACTTGCCGTTGGACTCCATGTCCAGCTGCTGCAGGTACGCGGTGAACTTGCTCAGGTAGTGCGAGTACGGCAGCACCGCGTGCGACTGGGCGTCGAAGAACCCGCCGTACCAGACGCCCAGCAGGCCGAGCAGCAGTGGCGCGTTCTCCTCCGGCGGTGCGGTGCGGAAGTGCTCGTCGACGAGGTGGAATCCGCCGAGCATCTCGCGGAAGCGGTCCGGGCCGATGGCGATCATCAGCGAGAGCCCGATGGCCGAGTCGTACGAGTAGCGCCCGCCCACCCAGTCCCAGAACTCGAACATGTTCGCCGTGTCGATGCCGAACTCGTCGACCTTCTCGGCGTTCGTCGACAGGGCCACGAAGTGCTTGGCGACGGCGTCCTGGCCGGCCTTCAGCTCGGTGAGCAGCCAGTCGCGGGCGGACGTCGCGTTGGTGATGGTCTCGATCGTGGTGAACGTCTTGGACGCGATGATGAACAGCGTCTCGGCGGCGTCGAGGTCGCGCACCGCCTCGTGCAGATCGGCCCCGTCCACGTTCGAGACGAAGCGGAACGTCAGATCCCGTGCGGTGTAGGAGCGCAGCACCTCGTACGCCATCGCCGGGCCGAGGTCGGAGCCGCCGATGCCGATGTTGACGACGTTCTTGATGGGCTTTCCGGTGTGGCCGGTCCAGCTGCCCGAGCGGATCCGCTCGGAGAACGCGCTCATCTTGTCGAGCACGGCGTGCACCCCGGGCACCACGTCCTCACCGTCGACCTCGATGACGGCGTCACGGGGCGCGCGCAGCGCCGTGTGCAGCACGGCGCGCTGCTCGGTGATGTTGATCTTCTCGCCGCGGAACATGGCGTCCCGCAGCCCCGTGACATCGGTGGCCGCGGCCAGCTCGCGCAACAGCGCCAGCGTCTCGTCGGTCACCAGGTGCTTGGAGTAGTCGAGGTGGAGGTCGCCGACCTGGAGGGTGTACCGGCTGCCCCGGTCGGCGTCGGCGGCGAACAGCTCCCGCAGATGTGTGTCGGCCAGCTGCTCACGGTGCTTGCCGAGAGCGGCCCACTCGGGCATCCGGTTGAGCCGGGTACGTCCCACCCGTCGCCCACCACCGCCCTTGTTCGAAGCGCTTCGCGCGTACCCCTCATTCGCGTTCATTCTGGACATCAGCCCACTTCTTCTCGTACCTGCCTGCGTGCCCCGCTGCAGCACCAACCTAATTGATCTGAGGGGACGGCGACGCGACGGCGAGGCTGAACAGGCCGGCAGACAACGCATCGGGCCCGGCCCACGCGGGAATCGGTCGATTCCTGCGTGGGCCGGGCCCGATGCGTTGTCTGCTGCTGAGCGTCAGCCGCTCAGATCTCGCCCCGGAGCTTGGCCAGCGCCTCGGCGAGGATCGCCTCCCCGTCCGCGTCGCTGCGCCGCTCGCGTACGTACGCCAGATGCGTCTTGTACGGCTCGGTGCGCGGCGGGTCCGGCGGATTCTCCCGGTCCTGACCGGCCGGGAACCCGCACCGCGGGCAGTCCCAGTGCTCCGGAACCTGTGCGTCACTGGCGAAGCTCGGCTGCGTCTCGTGCCCGTTCGAGCACCAGAAGGAGATGCGGAGACGCGGTGCGGACTCGCCCCGCTCGGCCTCCCCCATCGGCCCCGCTCCGACCCGGCTTCCCCGGATCGCGTTGCCACTTGCCACGGTCGTAACTCCCTGCGTGATGGTGCTCGAAGATGCCCCAGTCTACGTAAGGCCCAACGCGCGTCCAGTGATTGGAGTTACACCCCCACCCCTGGGACGCCTTCGGTGGGTCAGCTTCCCAGCTTCATCAGCAGACCAAGTACGACAATGCACGCGAACCACAGCAGACCGATCACGACGGTGATGCGGTCGAGGTTGCGCTCGGCGACCGAGGAGCCGCCGACGGACGACTGCATGCCGCCACCGAACATGTCGGAGAGGCCGCCGCCCTTCCCCTTGTGCATCAGCACCAGCAGCATCAGCAGCAGGCTGAAGACGATCAGGGCGATCGAGAACCCCATAATCACGGCTGGACCAACTTCCTCGGACGGGATGAGACTGAACAACTGATCAAACTGAACAACTGCTCAAGGAGACGGGGGCCGGGCCCGAAAGCCTCGGCCCCCGCAAGGGTACGACGGATCGCCTCTACGGCCTACTCACTGGTCGCGGAACCGGACGATCCTGACGAACTCGTCCGAGTCCAGCGCGGCCCCGCCGACCAGTGCACCATCCACATCGGGCTGCGCCATGATCGCCGCGACGTTCCCGGCCTTCACCGAGCCGCCGTACTGGATCCGCACCTTGTCGGCCAGTTCCTGCGAGTACAGCTCGGCGAGCCGGCCGCGGATCGCCCCGCAGACCTCCTGGGCGTCCTCGGGGGTGGCGACCTCGCCCGTGCCGATGGCCCAGACCGGCTCGTACGCGATCACGATGGACTCGGCCTGCTCGGCCGGGATGTCCTTCAGACCGCCGTCGATCTGGTTCAGCGTGTACTGGACCTGCTGGCCGGCCTTGCGGATGTCCAGGCCCTCGCCGACGCAGAGGATCGGGGTCAGGCCGTGCTTGTAGGCGGCCTTCACCTTGGCGTTGCACAGCTCGTCGGACTCGCCGTGGTACTGGCGTCGCTCGGAATGACCGACCGCGACGTAGGTGCACTTCAGCTTGGCGAGCATGAGGCCCGAGATCTCACCGGTGTACGCACCGGAGTCGTGCGCCGAGATGTCCTGGGCACCGTACTTGATCTTGAGCTTGTCCCCGTCCACCAGGGTCTGCACCGAGCGCAGGTCGGTGAACGGGGGCAGGACGGCGACCTCGACGGCGTCGTAGTCCTTGTCCGCCAGGGCGAACGCGAGCTTCTGGACGTGGGCGATGGCCTCGAGGTGGTTGAGGTTCATCTTCCAGTTGCCCGCCATGAGCGGGGTACGCGTACTCATGAAAAGTCAGTCCTCCAGTGCGGCGAGGCCGGGGAGCGTCTTGCCCTCGAGGTATTCGAGGCTCGCGCCACCGCCGGTCGAAATGTGGCCGAATGCGTTCTCGTCGAAACCGAGCGTGCGGACGGCGGCGGCCGAGTCGCCACCGCCGACGACGGTGAAGGCCGAGCTGTCGACGAGCGCCTGGGAGATCGCGCGGGTGCCGCCCGCGTAGTCGGGGTGCTCGAAGACGCCCAGCGGGCCGTTCCAGAAGACGGTCTCGGCGTCGGCGATCTTGGACGCGTACAGCTCGCGGGTCTTCGGGCCGATGTCCAGGCCCTCCTTGTCGGAGGGGATCTTGTCGGCGTCGACCACGGTGAACTCGGCCGGGGCCTTCGTCTTCAGGTCGGGGAACTCGGCCGAGGCCAGGATGTCGACCGGCAGCACGAGCTCGACGCCGTGCTTCTCGGCGCGCTCCATGTACTCGGTCACCGTCGGGATCTGGTCCTCCTGGAGGAGGGAGATGCCGACCTCGTGGCCCTTGGCCTTGAGGAAGGTGTACGCCATGCCGCCGCCGATCAGGAGGCGGTCGGCCTTGCCGAGCAGCTCGTCGATGACGGCGAGCTTGTCGGAGACCTTGGCGCCGCCGAGGACGACGACGTACGGCCGCTTGACGTCCTCGGTGAGCTTCTTCAGTACGCCGACCTCGGTGGCGATGAGGTAGCCGGCGGCGTGCGGCAGCCGGGCCGGGAGGTCGTACACCGAGGCGTGCTTGCGGTGGACGGCTCCGAAGCCGTCGCCGACGTACAGATCGGCGAGGGCGGCGAGCTGGTCGGCGAAGGCGCCGCGCTCGGCGTCGTCCTTGGACGTCTCACCGGCGTTGAAACGGAGGTTCTCGATCACGGCGACCCGGCCGTCGGCGAGACCGTCGACGGTGGCGCGGGCCGACTCACCGACCGTGTCGGTCGCGAACGCGACATCGGCACCGAGCAGTTCGCCGAGGCGCGCGGCGGCCGGCGCGAGCGTGAAGGCCGGGTCCGGGGCGCCCTTCGGGCGGCCCAGGTGGGAGGCGACGACGACCCGGGCGCCCGCGTCGGCGAGCGCCTTCACGGTCGGCAGTACGGCCCGGATACGACCGTCGTCGGTGATGGTGGTGCCCTCCAGCGGCACGTTGAGGTCGGCGCGGACGAAGACCCGCTTGCCGGTGACGCCTTCGGCGAGAAGTTCGTCGATCGTCTTCATGTGTGATGGCTCCTAGGGGAGATCGAGGACAAGCGACAGGGCTCGTACAGCGCTTCCTTGCGCTGCCCGAGCCCTGTGGCTCACATCGAGGTGTTGCTACCGGCCGCTGATCAGAGCTGGTTGCCGACGAAGACGGTCAGGTCCACCAGACGGTTGGAGTAGCCCCACTCGTTGTCGTACCAGCCGACGACCTTGACCTGCTTGCCCTGGACCATGGTCAGGGAGGAGTCGAAGGTGCAGGAGGCCGGCCAGTTCACGATGTCCGAGGAGACGATCGGGTCCTCGGTGTACTCCAGGATGCCCTGGAGCTGGCCCTCGGCGGCCTTCTGGAAGGCGGTGTTGATCTCGTCCTTGGTGACCTCGCGGTCGAGCTCCAGGACCAGGTCGGTGACGGAGCCGGTCGGGACCGGGACGCGCATGGCGATGCCGTCCAGCTTGCCCTTGAGCTGCGGGAGGACCAGCGCGGTGGCCTTGGCGGCACCGGTCGAGGTCGGGATGATGTTCTCCGCGGCGGCGCGGGCGCGGCGCAGGTCGGAGTGCGGGAAGTCCAGGATGCGCTGGTCGTTGGTGTACGCGTGGACCGTGGTCATCATGCCCTTGACGATCCCGAAGTTCTCGTCCAGGACCTTGGCCATCGGCGCCACACAGTTGGTGGTGCAGGAGGCGTTGGAGATGACGTGGTGGTTGGCCGGGTCGTACTTGTCCTGGTTGACACCCATCACGATGGTGATGTCCTCGTCCTTGGCCGGAGCCGAGATGAGGACCTTCTTGGCGCCGCCGGCGATGTGCTTCTCGGCGTCGGCCTTCTTCGTGAAGATGCCGGTCGACTCGATGACGATGTCGACGCCCAGCTCGCCCCACGGGATGTCGGCGGGGTTGCGCTCGGAGAGCACCTTGATGGTGTGGCCGTCGACCGTGATGGTGTCGGCGGTGTGGCTGACGTCCGCCTTGAGGCGGCCCAGGATGGTGTCGTACTTCAGCAGGTGAGCAGTGGTCGCGGTGTCACCCAGGTCGTTGACAGCCACGATCTCGATGTCAGCACCCTGCTCCAGCAGCGCGCGGAAGTAGTTACGACCGATGCGGCCAAAGCCGTTGATGCCTACGCGGATCGTCACGAAACCGATCTCCTCGTTGGTACGCCGGGTTTCGACGCCGGCGAGCTGTATGGGATGTCCCCGACCGCTTACGACCCTACCTCCCCGGGGCAGCGGGAGTGACATCGAGCACGCCCGCACATTCCGGTGCGCGCCGATGGCCCGTACCTACCGACAAGTACGGGCCATCGGGGCTCGATGCGACTACACAGGGTCAACGCCGCAGCGCGCTGAGCGCCTTTCCGATGATCTGCTTGCGCTCGGCCGCGCTCGCCACATGCTCCAGGCCGAAGCCGAGGAGCACGGTGTCATGGGTGGCGACGGCCGCGTAGGAGTGGAAGAGCGCCGGTGAGCGCGCCCAGTCCGAGCCGTTGCCCGGGCTGCCTGCCGGCGGTCCGGTCACGGTCCACGGGCCGAGGGCGGTCTCGAAGCCTTCCGCGCCCTGCGGGGTACCGCCGATGACGAGGCTCGTGTCGTCGGCGAAGACACCGAGGCCGCCGGTGCCCGGGTCGGAGATGTAGGAGATGGACAGCTCGACCTGCTTGCCCGCGTAGGCACTCAGGTCGACGGAGACCGGCTGCCAGCCGTTGGAGCTGCCGGTGAACCGGTTCCAGCCGCCGGTCGTGCCGGTCGGCGCGCAGCTGTCGGCTCCCACGGTGAGGTAGTGGGCCAGGAAGGGATGGCCGCCGACGTAGAAGCCCGCGTCGCACTCCGCGGGGGTCTCGGTGGTCGTGCCGCCGTTGGCGTCGGGCAGGGTCGTCCAGTCGTCCTGGCCGACGGTGTGGGCTTCGACGACCACGTTGTCGTAGTCCTGCTCGGTGTCGTAGCTGAGCTGGAAACGGAGGCCGGGCGCGGCCGACGCCGCCGTGCCGGTCAGGTCGACCGTCCGGCTGAGCCGCATCCAGGAGTCGTCGGAGTGCCGGGCCGCGGCGAAGGAGCTGCCCTCGTACGGCTCGAAGGGGGTGCGCACACCGGGGTAGTCGCCCGCGGCCGAGCTGCGGAACTGCGGGAACTGATCGGGCTTCAGGGTGTCGGAGGTGACGGTGTACGCGCCCGCCGCGTTCAGCGGGTTGGCCGTGGCGTCGCCGAGGACCGCCTTCGTCCCGGCGAAGGATCCCGTTCCGGCGAATCCGGGCGGGGACTTCAGTCCGGCGCGGCGGTACGCGCCGAGGTAGTACTGGGCGAAGTCGTCCGATTCGGCGCGGCCGATGTTGATGTTCCCGCCGTTCTCCTCACCGGCGTTGATGAGCTTGCCGCCCTCGTTGACGAAGTCGCGGACGGCGAACATCACCGGGCCGGACGGTTTGCCGGCACCCGTGTACCAGACGACGGTCCGGAAGTGGGACAGGACGCCGAGGGCGTGCGGCGTGCCCTGGGTGGCGACGTCCCAGACGGCGGCCTTGCGGCCGTTGTCGGCGAGCGCCTTGGTGTAGGCGGCGGTGTGCTGGGCGGGGGTGCCGGGTGCGCCTTCCTCGGCGAGCACGAGGGTGTCGGCGCGGGGCCGTTCGGCGACGGTGTACGTGAACGGGGTGCTGGAGACCCGCTTGCCGTCCCGGGTGCGGCCGGTGAACCAGACCTCGACCTTGTCACCGGCCCCGGCGCCTTCCACCTCGGCACGGTACTGGTCGAAGCGGATGTTGTCCTCGCCGCCGTAGACGTCGCCGCCCTTCCAGGCCGTGAGGTCCTCGTCGTGCGTACGGCCGCCGTTGATGCGGTAGTTGAGCTCCTTGTCACGCAGCGACCTGCGGGCGGTGACGGAGACTTGCTGGTCGCCACGCGCGTACGAGACCGAGAACGGGTCCGGGGTGAAGTCCGGGGCCTCGATGCCGACCGGGGAGGACGGCCGGTCGGGGTGGGCGGCGGTCTCGGCGACGGCGAGAGCGAACGGGATGTTCTTGGCGAACTCCTGCTGGATCAGCTTCTCGTCGTCGGGGAAGGTGAAGACGGACGCGCAGTCGCCCGGCTCCCAGGGGTCGTTCGGGTCCACCCGGGACGCGGTCGCGCACGTCGACATCTCGGGGGTGAACATCATCATGCCGTTGACGTTGGCCGCGTGGCCGTCGGCCTCGCCGTTGGTGGTGTACAGCTCGGAGGAGAGCTGGGGGCGGTAGCCGGGTACGGCGGACTTCTGGGGCGTACCCGCAAGGGACTTGTAGAGGACGTCGTCCGGGGTCGGGGAGGCGACCTGCCAGCCGACGCCGTAGAGCAGCAGCTGGGCGGCGGAGTGGTAGTTGATGCCGTACTCGAAGCCGATGCGATCCTGGAAGGCGTCGAGGGCCCTGGTCTCGGGTTCGGAGCCGGGGGCCGTGCCGCGGAAGGTCTCGTCGGCGGGGTCGGGGGACGAACCCTCGTTGTCGTAGCCCCACTTGTAGGAGAAGTTGCGGTTGAGGTCGACGCCGTCGCCGGGGGTGATCCTGCCGTCACGATTGTTGTCGCGGAGGTTCTTGCGCCACTGGCGGTTGTCGGGCGACGCGTGTGTGTAGTCGTAGCCGTCGGGGTTGGCGGAGAGCACGAACCACAGCTCGGTGGTGTCCACGATCCTGGTGATGCGCGGGTCCTTGCCGTAGTTCGCGAGGTAGTGGTGGAGCAGCCGCCGGGTCATCTCGGGGGTGATCCACTCACGGGCGTGCTGGTTGGAGAGGTAGAGAGTGGCCGGCTTGGCGCCGTCGCGGTACTTCTTGGCGCCCTTGGTGACCTTGAGGGCGAGGATGTCCTGGCCGTCCAGGCTCTTGCCGATGCTGACGGCCTTGGTGATCGAGGGATTGGCGCCGGCGGTGGCGAGGATCTCCTCCTTGAGCCCGCCCTTGCCGCCGTAGGGGCGGAAGACGCCGTCGCCCGCGGCCGCGAGGCGCTTCCCGGCCGCGGCGGGGACGGTGTGCTCGGTGATGCCGACGCCCTTCCCGCGCAGCTCGCGGGCCTGTTCGTCGGTGAGGTACATCTCGATGGTGGCGGTGCCCGTGTCCGGCACCTGTTCCGTCAGTTCATGACCGTCGGCACCGGCCGCGAGGAGCAGCGGAACCTGTGCCCTGGTGACCTTCGCATGCCATACGGACAGTCCGTCGTCCTCTCCGCCCTGGTCGGCCCGAGCGAGTGGCGCGGCCGCCAGTCCGGCGATCAGGAGTGAGGTCGCGGCAAGGATCGATCTTGCTCTTCGTCTCATTGGCCCCCCTTGCTTTCGTCTGTCGCGAAAGAAACAGATGCCAGGCTCATGACAGTTCATGATCATGTCAAGATGGCGTGAGGGGCGAGTGTCGTCAGGTGCGGGCCGGGGATACGGAAACGCCGCTGCCGGCGCCCATCCGGGCGCCGGCAGCGGCGAGTTGGGGGCTCTCAGCCCACCAGGCCGTCGGCCATTTCATCCGTGAGGTTGGACTCCGTGCCCGGGATGCCGAGGTCCTGCGCACGCTTGTCGGCCATGGCCAGGAGGCGGCGGATGCGGCCCGCGACCGCGTCCTTCGTCAGCGGCGGGTCGGCGAGGGCGCCCAGCTCCTCCAGGGAGGCCTGCTTGTGCTCCATGCGCAGCCGGCCCGCTGCGGCGAGGTGCTCGGGCACCTCCTCGCCGAGGATCTCCAGCGCGCGCTGCACCCGCGCACCGGCGGCCACCGCGGCGCGCGCGGAGCGGCGCAGATTGGCGTCGTCGAAGTTGGCCAGGCGGTTGGCGGTGGCACGGACCTCGCGGCGCATCCGCCGCTCCTCCCAGGCCAGGACCGACTCGTGCGCCCCCAGCCGGGTCAGCAGCGCGCCGATCGCGTCGCCGTCGCGCACCACGACCCGGTCCACCCCGCGCACCTCGCGAGCCTTCGCGGCGATGGAGAGCCGGCGCGCGGCGCCGACCAGCGCCAGCGCGGCCTCCGGGCCCGGGCAGGTCACCTCCAGCGAGGAGGAGCGGCCCGGCTCGGTGAGCGAACCGTGCGCCAGGAAGGCCCCGCGCCAGGCCGCCTCGGCGTCGCACGTGGCTCCGGAGACGACCTGCGGCGGCAGTCCGCGAATGGGCCGGCCCCGGCCGTCGACCAGACCGGTCTGGCGGGCGAGTTGGTCACCGCCCGCAACGACCCGTACGACGTAGCGCGACCCGCGACGCAGCCCGCCCGGGGCCATCACGACGAGGTCCGAGGCATGCCCGAAGATCTCCAGGATGTCCTTGCGCAGCCTGCGCGCCGCGATGCCCGTGTCCAGCTCCGCCTCGATCACGATGCGGCCGCTGACCAGGTGCAGCCCGCCCGCGAACCGCAGGATCGCCGAGACCTCCGCCTTTCTGCAGCAGGTCCGGGTGACGGGGAGCCGGGAGATTTCGTCCTTCACCGCTGCCGTCATCGCCATGGGCCGATCCTTCCATGCATCCGAAAAATACGGTCGTACGCGGCGGCCAACAGCTCCGGATCGTGCTTCGGAGCCCCGTCGGGCCTGGCCACCGGCGCCAGCTCGACCGCGGCACCGAACCGCTCGGCGGCGTCGGCGAGGGACTCGCGGTCGGGCACGGCGGCCTCGTCGGCCAGCACCACGTCCAGGGCGAGTTTAGGGGCGTGTCGCCCCAAAACCTCCAAATGACGCTGCGGAGAGAACCCCTCCGTTTCTCCCGGCTGCGGCGCAAGGTTGAGGGAGAGAACACGGCGGGCCTTCGTCTCGACCAGCGCGTCCAGCAGCTCCGGCACCAGCAGATGCGGGATCACCGAGGAGAACCAGGAGCCCGGCCCCAGCACCACCCAGTCGGCGTCGAGGACCGCCGCCACGGCCTCGGGGACGGCCGGCGGATCGTTCGGCACGAGGTGCACGGACTGCACCTCGCCCCGGGTCAGCGCCACCGTCGCCTGCCCCCGGACCGTGCGGATCTCGTCGGGACGGTCGGGGTCGTGCCCCTTGACCAGCGCCTGCAGCTCCAGCGGTACGGCGGACATGGGCAGCACCCGGCCGTGCGCGCCGAGCAGCTTGCCGACCAGGTCCAGCGCCTGCACATGGTCGCCGAGCTGTTCCCAGAGGGCGACGATCAGCAGATTGCCGACCGCGTGCTCGTGCAGCTCGCCCTGGGACTGGAAGCGGTGCTGGATGACCCTGGCCCAGGTCTGGCCCCAGTCGTCGTCACCGCACAGCGCCGCCAGCGCCTTGCGGAGATCGCCGGGCGGCAGCACGCCGAGCTCCTCCCGGAGCCGGCCGCTGGAGCCGCCGTCGTCGGCGACGGTGACGACCGCGGTGAGGTCGCCGGTGATCCGGCGCAGGGCCGCCAGCGACGCCGAGAGACCCATTCCGCCGCCGAGCGCGACGACCTTGGGCTGGGCGCCGCGCCTGCGGCCGGTGCGGGGCGTGTCGCTGCCCCGCAGCCGGCGCAGACGAAGAGTACGACCGGTCACTCGCGCCCCATGTCACGGTGGACGACGACGGTCTCGATCCCCTCGGAGCCGAGCCGGGCGGCGAGCTTCTCGGACATGGCGACGGAGCGGTGCTTGCCGCCGGTGCAACCGACGGCGATCGTCACGTACCGCTTGCCCTCGCGCCGGTAGCCCGCCGCGATCAGCTGCAGCAGCTCGGTGTACTGGTTGAGGAACTCCTTGGCGCCCGGCTGGTTGAAGACGTAGCCCGACACCTCCTCGTTGAGGCCGGTGAAGGGGCGCAGCTCCGGGACCCAGTGCGGGTTCGGCAGGAAGCGGCAGTCCACCACGAGGTCGGCGTCGACCGGGAGGCCGTACTTGTAGCCGAACGACATGACGGTGGCCCGCAGCTCCGGCTCCTCGTCGCCCGCGAACTGGGCGTCCATCTTGGCGCGCAGCTCGTGGACGTTGAGGCTGGAGGTGTCGATCACCAGGTCGGCGTCGCCGCGCAGCTCCCGCAGGAGGTCCCGCTCGGCGGCGATGCCGTCGACGATGCGGCCGTCGCCCTGCAGCGGGTGCGGGCGGCGCACGGACTCGAAACGGCGCACCAGGGCCTCGTCGGACGACTCAAGGAAGACGATCCGCCGGGTGACCTGCTTGGCGTCGAGGTCCGCGAGCGACTCGCGGAGATTGTCGAAGAACCGCCGGCCGCGGACGTCCACGACGACGGCGATACGGGCCACATTGCCCTGGGAACGGGCGCCGAGCTCCACCATGGTGGGGATCAGCGCGGGCGGCAGGTTGTCGACGACGAACCAGCCGAGGTCCTCCAGGCACTTCGCCGCGGTGCTGCGGCCCGCGCCCGACATTCCGGAGATGATCACGAGCTCGGGGATGGCCCCGTCGGCGGCCGGCCCGGCCTCGCTCGTCGTACCCGTACTCACGTCTCCTGCTCCGTGTTCTTCTCGGTCGGTGCTGTCGTGCTGCGGGCGGCCGGGCTCGCTGCCCGCCGGCCCGGTGCCGCCGGGTGCGGCGGCGTCCGGTGCGGCCGTGCCTCCCGGTGCGGTGCCGCCCTCGCCGGTGCCCGCCTGCCCGGCCCCGGCCTGCTCAGGTCTGGTGTGCTCGGTCATTCCGTGCTGCCCCCGTCCTCGGTCGTTCCTGCTGCCCCGTCGTCCTCTTCAATGATCTCTCCTGTCGCCGTATTCACGGCGGGCGCGGCCGGGGCCGCCTGGGCGAGGGCCACGACGACGGATTCGGCCGTCTTCCGGCCCATGCCGGGGACCTCACAGATCTGCTCGATTGTCGCCTGCCGCAGCCGCTTCACCGAGCCGAAATGCTTGATCAAAGCCTGCTTGCGCGTTTCGCCCAGGCCGGGCACCGCGTCGAGCGGGCTGGTCCGCAGCCGCTTGGAGCGCTTGGAGCGCTGGTAGCGGATCGCGAAGTCGTGAGCCGTGTCACGGACGCGCTGGATGAGGTAGAGCCCCTCGCTGGAGCGCGGCAGCACGACCGGGTCGTCCTCGCCCGGCAGCCATATCTCCTCCATCCGCTTCGCGATGCCGCACACGGCGACGTCGTCGATGCCCAGCTCGTCCAGGGCCCGCTGGGCGGCCGCGACCTGCGGCTGACCGCCGTCGACGAGCACGAGCTGGGGAGGGTACGCGAACCGCTTCGGCTTCCCGTTGCCCTCGTCCGCCGGAACCTCACCGTCCTCGGCCGACCGTGCCCCGCCTTCGGCGGGGAGATCCCATTCCCCCGTCTTCTCCTTCTCGGCCAGATAGCGCCTGAAGCGCCTGCTGATCACCTCGTGCATCGAGCGGACGTCGTCCTGGCCCTGGCCGTGCCAGACCTGCGTGTCTCCGACACGGCCCTTGATCTGGAAGCGCCGGTACTCGCCCTTGCGGGGCAGACCGTCCTCGAAGACGACCATGGACGCCACCACGTCCTCGCCCTGCAGATGCGAGATGTCGAAGCACTCGATCCGCAGCGGCGCCGACTCCAGGCCCAGCGCTTCGGCGATCTCCTCCAGGGCCCGGGAGCGGGTCGTCAGATCGCTGGCGCGCTTGGTCTTGTGCAGCACGAGGGCCTGCTGCGCGTTGCGCCCGACCGTCGACATGAGGTCCTTCTTGTCACCGCGCTGCGGAATGCGCAGCGACACGGTCGCCCCGCGCCGCCCGCTCAGCCACTGGGTGACCGCGTCGACGTCCTCGGGGAGGGCCGGGACGAGGACCTCCTTGGGGACGGCGTCGCCGCTCTCCTCCCCGTACAGCTGCTGCAGCGCGTGCTCGACCAGGCCCGCCGTGTCGACCGCCTCGACCTTGTCGGTGACCCAGCCGCGCTGGCCGCGCACCCGGCCGCCGCGGACGTGGAAGATCTGGACGGCGGCCTCCAGCTCGTCCTCGGCGACCGCGATCAGATCGGCGTCGGTGGCATCGGCCAGCACCACCGCGTTCTTCTCCATGGCCCGCTTGAGGGCCTCGATGTCGTCGCGCAGCCGGCCCGCCCGCTCGTACTCCATCTCCTCGGCGGCCGCCATCATGTCCTTCTCCAGGCGGCGGATGTACGTGCCGGTGCGGCCGGCCATGAAGTCGCAGAAGTCCTCGGCCAGTTCGCGGTGTTCCTGCGGGGTGACCCGCTCCACACACGGCGCCGAGCATTTGCCGATGTAGCCGAGGAGGCAGGGGCGGCCGGTCCGTGCGGCGTTCTTGAAGACCCCGGCGGAGCAGGTCCGCACGGGAAAGACCCGGAGCATCAGATCGACGGTCTCGCGGATCGCCCACGCGTGCCCGTACGGACCGAAGTAGCGCACGCCCTTCTTCTTGGCGCCGCGCATGACCTGGACCCGGGGGAACTCCTCGTTCATCGTCACTGCGAGATACGGATAGCTCTTGTCGTCCCGGTACTTGACGTTGAACCGGGGGTCGAACTCCTTGATCCAGGAGTACTCCAGCTGCAGCGCCTCCACCTCGGTGGAGACGACCGTCCACTCCACGGAGGCCGCGGTCGTGACCATCGTGCGCGTGCGCGGGTGCAGACTCGCCAGGTCCTGGAAGTAGTTGGCGAGCCGCTGCCGCAGGCTCTTCGCCTTGCCGACGTAGATCACCCGGCGGTGCTCGTCACGGAACCTGTAGACCCCTGGCGAGTCGGGGATCTGACCCGGCTTGGGTCGGTAGCTGGAGGGGTCTGCCATGCCGCCCACCCTACTGGCGGCCGCCGACAACCGGGGCCCGCCGGCCGGACGCCGACGGGCCGCCGGGGCTCCCCCGTGCCCGTGCCGCGAACGGGCGCAGACGCAGGGTGCCGGGGAGCTCGAGGGTCGGAGGATCGCGTCCGGACGCGTGCCGTGAGCATCTGCCGTTGTCCGGACCGGATCAACACGCTTCAATGCCGGGAGATATGCGGCTGCGAACGGCGCGTACGGGGTGTGAACAGCCGCTTTCGGTCCACCTGCACGCCCGCGGCCGGCGGCGAGACGACCCGCCGAGCCGCCGTGAACGTTCACTGAGGAGTCCCCATGGGGCACGCCACGCACCCCGCGCACACCGAGGCCGAGCTGGCCCAGGTGCTGCACACCGGCCCCTTCCATCTGGCGCTGCGCGCGGCGCTCGCGGTGCGCGGACTGCCGCTCCAGCGGGTCCAGCACCATCTCGCACACCGCGGGATCAAGGTCGGGGTGACCAGTCTGAGCTACTGGCAGCAGGGCGCGCGCCGCCCCCAGCGCCCCGAGTCGCTACGAGCCGTACGAGCCCTGGAGGAGGTGCTCCAGCTGCCGGGGAACTCCCTGCTGCGGCTGCTCCCCGAGGGCGGCGGGCGGGCCGGCACGGACCGCCCCGCCGCACGGTCGTACCGTTCGCTGGTCGAGGTGTCCGGCGTGGTGGAGCGGCTGCTGGCCGGGCTGGAGCAGCCGGCGGACGGCGGACTGCACACCGTGGGGCACCACGAGCGGGTACGGATCGGGGCGGGGCGCGAGCTGCTGGGGCGCGACTCGCAGCATGTCGTGCGGGCCCACCGCGACGGGATGGACCGTTATCTGGCGATACACCGGGGCGATCCCGGCTGCGACCCCGCACGGGTGGTGGTGCGGGCGACGGAGAACTGCCGCACGGGGCGTGTGCGGAGCGACCGGGAGACCGGGGTGCTGGTGGCGGAGCTGCTCTTCGACGCGCGGCTGCGGGCGGGCGAGACGTACCTCTTCGGCTACGGCTTCGAGGACGGGACCGCGGGGCCGAGCGGTGAGTACATGCGGGGTTTCAGCTTCGCGGGCGGGCAGTACGTGCTGCAGGTGCGGTTCGACGAGGCGGCACTGCCGGTGCGGTGCCGGCGCTTCGCGCAGGCCTCCGCGGGGGCGCCACGGACGGGCCGTACGGACCTGACGCTGAGCGGCCGGCACCGAACGGTCCATCTGGTCGAGCACGGGGTGCGGCCCGGGATCCTGGGGATCGCCTGGGACTGGGACTGAGTCGAGGCCTGAGACTGAGTCGAGGCCTTGGACTGAGTCGAAGCCTTGGTCAGGCCAGGGTCGTGGCCTGGGGCTGAGTCCCTGGCCGCAGGGCCCTACGCGGACGGCCCGGCGACGAGCTTCCCGTCGCGCACCGTGACGGGGACCTCCGGGAGCGGCACGGTCGCCGGGCCCTGGACGGCCTCGCCGGTGGTGCAGTCGAAGCGGCTGCCGTGGCAGGGGCAGTTCCCCTCCGTGCCCTCCACCTTGTCCAGGACACAGCCGGCGTGCGTGCACTGCGCGCTGAACGCCTTGTACTGGCCCTTCGCCGGGCAGTGCACGACGAGTCGCTGCTCGCGGAAGAGCTTGGCGCCCCCGACCGGAACCGCGTCCGCGGCGCCGAGCTCGACCGGCGCGGTCGGGGTCGGGACCTGGGCGTGGCCCACCTTGGAGTCGGTGGAGCAGGCGGCGACCCCCAGCCCGGCAGCCCCGGCGAGGGCGGCGCCTTTCAGCACGGTACGGCGGGCGGCGAGGTGGCCGGACATGAAGTCTCCACTGGTCAGAGGTGGGGGGGGGTTGGCGACAGACCCGACGATACCGGCGCAGATCGCGGGGCCTGCGGGCGGGTCGTGCCCGGAGACGCACTGTCGCGCCCCGGAACGATGGGTTACGTTTTCAGCCGTGATCGTCGTCGCCGGTGAGTCCCTGATCGACCTGGTCCCGCAGCAGGCGGAGGTCGACGGCGGACGGTTGCCGGCGCTGCTTCCACGACTCGGCGGCGGCCCGTACAACACTGCCGTGGCGCTGGGCCGACTGGGCGCGACCGTCACCTTCTGCTCACGCGTCTCGACGGACGGCTTCGGCGAGGCACTGCTGGACGGGCTGCGCGCGGCGGGCGTCGGCACGTCCCTGGTGCAGCGCGGACCGGAGCCCACGACGCTCGCGGTCGCCGCGATCGGGGCGGACGGCTCCGCGGGATACGGCTTCTACGCGTCCGGCAGCGCGGACCGGCTCTTCGAGCTGCCGCCCGAACTGCCCAGTGAGGTCCGGGCGTTGGCGTTCGGGACGTGCTCGATGGTGCTGGAGCCGGGAGCGAGCGCGTACGAGGCGCTGCTGCGGCGGGAGGCGGGGCGCGGGCGCTTCACCCTGCTCGACCCGAACATCCGGCCGGGGCTGATCCCGGACCCTGACGCGTACCGGGCGCGGTTCGCGGGCTGGCTGCCGTCGGTGTCGATGCTGAAGCTCTCCGAGGACGACGCGAAATGGCTCGGTGACTCCCCGCAGCGGTGGCTCGGAGAGGGCCCCTCGGCGGTGGTGCTGACGCGCGCGGAGCGGGGGCTCACGGTGTACACCCGGGACGGCCTGGAGGTTTCCGTCCCGGCGGAGGCGGTGACCGTCGCGGACACGATCGGCGCGGGCGACACGGTGAACGCGGCGCTGCTGCACGTCCTGGCACGGCTCGACGTGCTCTCCCCGGAGGCCCTGCTCGCCCTGACCGGGCCCGGCTGGCGCGAGGTCCTCACCTTCGCGGCCCGTTCGGCGGCGCTGACCTGCTCCCGCACGGGCGCGGAGCCGCCGTACGCGTCGGAGTTGGGGTAGCGCCCATCGACGGGCCCGCCGCCCCCGGGCGGCGGCGGGCCCGTCGCGGTCCGCAGGTCAGGCCTTGCGCGCCCGGCTGCGAGCCGGGGCCGCCTTCTTCACCGGCGTCGCGTTGGCCGTGACCGTCTTCTTCTTGACCGCGGTGGCGTTGGCCGTGACCGTGTTCTTCTTCACCGCGGTGGCGTTGGCCGAGACCGTCTTCTTGGCCGCGGCCTTCTTCGCCGCCGTCTTGCGGGACTGCGGCGGCACCGCGTCGCTGATGCGCTCCGGGCTCAGGATGTCCCGCAGGAACTTGCCGGTGTGGCTGGCGGGGACGCCCGCGACCTGCTCCGGGGTGCCCTCGGCGATGACGAGGCCGCCGCCGTTGCCGCCCTCGGGGCCCATGTCGAGGACCCAGTCCGCGGTCTTGATGACGTCCAGGTTGTGCTCGATGACGATCACCGTGTTGCCCTTGTCGACCAGCCCGGACAGCACATTGATCAGCTTCGAGATGTCCTCGAAGTGCAGACCGGTGGTCGGCTCGTCCAGGACGTAGACCGTGCGGCCCGTGGAGCGCTTCTGCAGCTCCGAGGCCAGCTTCACGCGCTGCGCCTCACCACCCGACAGCGTCGGCGCCGACTGCCCGAGGCGGACATAGCCGAGGCCCACCTCGTTGAGCGTCTTCAGATGGCGGGCGATCGTCGGCACGGCCTCGAAGAAGTGCAGCGCCTCCTCGATCGGCATGTCCAGCACCTCGGCGATGGACTTGCCCTTGTAGTGGACCTCCAGGGTCTCCCGGTTGTAGCGCGCACCGTGGCAGACCTCGCACGGGACGTACACATCCGGCAGGAAGTTCATCTCGATCTTGATCGTGCCGTCGCCCGAGCAGTTCTCGCAGCGGCCGCCCTTGACGTTGAAGGAGAAGCGGCCGGGCAGATAGCCGCGGACCTTCGCCTCCATCGTCTCCGCGAAGAGCTTGCGGACGTGGTCGAAAACGCCGGTGTACGTGGCCGGGTTGGAGCGGGGCGTCCGGCCGATGGGCGACTGGTCCACGTGCACGACCTTGTCGACGAGATCGTCGCCGTCCACGCGCGTGTGCCGGCCCGGGACCGACTTGGCGCCGTTGAGCTCGCGCGCCAGGTGCGTGTACAGAATGTCGTTGACCAGCGTCGACTTGCCGGAGCCGGAGACTCCGGTGACCGCCGTGAGGACGCCGAGCGGGAACGACACGTCGATGTCCCGCAGGTTGTTCTCCCGGGCGCCGTGCACCGTCAGCTGCCTGGCCGGGTCCATGGGGCGCCGGATGTCCGGCGTCGGGATGGACTTCTTCCCGGAGAGATACTGCCCGGTCATCGAGTCCTTGTTGTCCAGCAGCTGCTTCAGCGGGCCGGAGTGGACGACCTTGCCGCCGTGCTCGCCGGCACCCGGGCCGATGTCGACGACCCAGTCGGCCACCTTGATGGTGTCCTCGTCGTGCTCCACGACGATCAGGGTGTTGCCCATGTCCCTGAGGCGGACCAGGGTCTCGATGAGCCGGTGGTTGTCGCGCTGGTGCAGGCCGATGGACGGCTCGTCCAGGACGTACAGCACGCCGACGAGTCCGGAGCCGATCTGCGTGGCGAGCCGGATGCGCTGCGCCTCGCCGCCGGAGAGCGTGCCGGCCGCGCGGTTGAGCGAGAGGTAGTCGAGACCGACGTCGACCAGGAACCTCAGCCGTTCGTTGACCTCCTTGAGGACCCGCTCCGCGATCTTCTTGTCGCGGGCGTTGAGCCTCAGCTCCCCCAGGAACTCGGCGCACTCGCTGATCGACATCGCGGAGACCTCGGCGATGGACTTCTCCATGACCGTGACCGCAAGGACGATCGGCTTGAGGCGGCTGCCCTCACAGGTCGGGCAGGGCACCTCGCGCATGTAGCCCTCGAAGCGCTCCCGGCTGGAGTCGCTCTCGGCCTCGCTGTGGCGCCGTTTGACGAAGGAGACCGCACCCTCGAAGGCGGGCGTGATGTACGCCCGCTCCCTCCCGTACCGGTTCCGGTAGCGGACCTCGACCTGGGTCTTGTGGCCGTACAGCAGGGCCTTCTTGGCCCGCTGCGGCAGCCCCGCCCACGGCATGTCGGTGGAGAAGCCGAGCGCCTGGGCGAGCCCGCCGATGAGCCGCCCGAAGTACTCCTTGGTGTGGCCGTGGGACCAGGGGTGGATCGCACCCTCGTCGAGCGACCGCTCCTCGTCGGGAACGATCAGCTCGGGGTCGACCTCCATGCGCGTGCCGATGCCGGTGCAGTCGGGACAGGCGCCGAACGGCGAGTTGAAGGAGAAGGAGCGGGGCTCCAGCTCCTCGAAGGACAGGTCGTCGTACGGGCAGTACAGATGCTCCGAGTACATCCGCTCGCGCTCGGGGTCGTCCTCGGGGAGGTCGACGAAGTCGAGCACGACCATGCCGCCGGAAAGGCCGAGCGCGGTCTCGACGGAGTCGGTGAGCCGGCGCTTGGCACTGTCCTTGACGGTGAGACGGTCGACGACCACCTCGATCGTGTGCTTCTCCTGCTTCTTCAGCTTGGGCGGCTCGGTGAGCTGAATGGTCTGTCCGTCGACCCTCGCCCGCGCATACCCCTTGGTCTGGAGGTCGGCGAAGAGGTCGACGAACTCGCCCTTGCGCTCGCGGACGAGCGGCGACAGCACCTGGAAGCGGCTGCCCTCGGGGAGCTCGAGCACCTTGTCGACGATGGCCTGGGGCGACTGGCGCGAGATGGGGCGTCCGCACTCGGGGCAGTGCGGCTTGCCGATCCGGGCGAAGAGCAACCGGAGGTAGTCGTACACCTCGGTGATCGTGCCGACCGTGGAACGCGGATTGCGCGACGTGGACTTCTGGTCGATCGAGACGGCCGGGGAGAGACCCTCGATGAAGTCGACGTCCGGCTTGTCCATCTGGCCGAGGAACTGCCGGGCGTAGGAGGAGAGCGACTCCACGTACCGGCGCTGCCCCTCGGCGAAGATCGTGTCGAACGCGAGGGACGACTTACCCGACCCCGAGAGCCCGGTGAAGACGATGAGTGAGTCACGCGGGAGGTCGAGCGAGACGTTCTTGAGATTGTGCTCGCGAGCGCCACGGACGATGAGACGGTCGGCCACGCCGGGTCCGCACCTTTCTTGAGAGAGGTCGTGAGAAGAATCGGGGGCAGAGCCCCCGTCGCGGACTGCTCCAGGCTAGGGGGACCACGAGACCGATGACTGCCGGACGGATGAATGCCCGACTTCCAAGGATGCCTCCAACGAGCCTATAGCACGCGCATTCGATTTTCGGGCGCGCACGTCACCTTCACTCGAACGAGTGGCGGGGCTATCGTCTTCCCCATGATCGATCCCGTGCGTGACCTGGCATCAGTACGCGAAGCGACGGACCGGCTCCTCACCGCAGCCGCCGCCCTGGACAACGCGGCGGTCGCGGAGCCGTCACTGCTCCCCGGCTGGACCCGCGGCCATGTCCTGGCCCATCTCGCCCGCAACGCGGACGCTCTTGTGAACGTGCTCCAGGGCCGCCCGATGTACCCCGGCGCGGAAGCGCGCGAGGCGGACATCGAACGCGACGCGCCCCGCCCGCTCGCCGTCCACCTCGACGACGTACGCGACAGCGCCGCCCGCTTCCAGGCGGTGGGTGCCGAGGAGACCGGCTGGGCCCGGATCGTGGAGCTGCGCAACGGTGTGAAGGACGCGGCGGCCCGGATTCCCTTCCGGCGGCTGGTGGAGGTCGAGCTGCACCATGTCGACCTGGGCATCGGCTACGAGCTGGAAGACCTGCCGGACGAGTTCGTCCGGCGCGAGATCGACTTCCTCGCCGAGCGTTTCGGCGGCCACAAGGACGTGCCGTCGACCGGTCTGGCCGCCGAGGGCGGGCAGACCTGGACGACCGGCGGCGGGGCAAGCGGTGGTCCCGTTGGCGTCAGGGGGCCCGCGCCCGAGCTCCTCGGCTGGCTGTCCGGCCGCCGCGACGGCTCGGCACTGGTGGCCACCGGCGGCCCGCTGCCGGTGCTGCCGCCCCTGTAGTCGGCTGAGTACGCTGACCCCATGACATACAGCGGAGCGGTGAAGGTCGGCGGTCCGGCGGATGTGCACGAGCTCGCGGACCTGATGATCTCCAAGGTCGCCGTCGGCCCCATGGACAACAACTCCTATCTGCTGCGCTGCCGGACCACCGGCGAGCAGCTGCTGATCGACGCGGCCAACGAGGCCGAGACACTGCTCACGCTGATCGGTGACGACGGCATCACGGCCGTCGTCACCACCCACCGGCACGGCGACCACTGGCAGGCCCTGGCCGATGTGGTCGCGGCGACCGGCGCGCGCACCTACGCGGGCCGTTACGACGCGGCGGGCATCCCGGTGCCGACCGATGTGCTGGTCGAGGACGGGGACTCGATCAAGGTCGGCCGGGTCGAACTCACCGCCCGTCATCTGGTGGGCCACACCCCCGGCTCGATCGCTCTCGTCTACGACGACCCGCACGGCCATCCCCATGTCTTCACCGGCGACTGTCTGTTCCCTGGTGGCGTGGGCAACACCTGGAAGGATCCGGAGGCGTTCGCCTCGCTGATCCGCGACGTCGAGACGAAGCTCTTCGCGGTGCTGCCGGACGAGACCTGGGTCTACCCGGGCCACGGCAACGACACCACGCTCGGTAACGAGCGGCCGCACCTACCGGAGTGGCGCGAGCGCGGCTGGTGATCGACGGGTGAGCGGCCGACGGGGCGGTCGGCCACGGACGACAGGGGCGGCAAGGGCGGCAGCGGGGTGAAATCCGGGCGCCGGTCGCCCGGTCGCGGTGAGCGAGATCGCTCCGGCATGCTTCCGCGCGCCCCCGTAACCACGGGCGATTACGGGTAGTTGGCGCGACATGCGCACACGTCACTCTCCGTCGCCGCCCTCCTCTCCGTCGCCCTCGTCCCCGCCGTCGCCCCCCTCCATGACCCGGCTCGCGGCAGCCGCGCTCGCCGGGACGGCCGTCGAGTTCTACGACTTCTTCGTCTACGGCACCGCCGCGGCACTGGTGCTGGGGCCGCTGTTCTTTCCTACGTTCTCGCCGCTCGCCGGGACGCTCGCCGCTTTCGGCACGTTCGCGATCGGTTTCCTTTCGCGGCCGCTCGGCTCCGTGCTCTTCGGGCACATCGGTGACCGCTACGGGCGTCGGCCGGTGCTCTTCGCCTCGCTGCTGCTGACCGGGCTGGCCACGGTCGCCGTCGGCTGTGTGCCGTCGTACGCGACCCTCGGCGTCACCGCTCCCCTCCTGCTGCTGGTGCTGCGCTTTCTGCAGGGCCTCGGGCTCGGCGGCGAATGGGGCGGCGCAGTGCTGCTGACGGCCGAGCACGCGCCCGCGGGGCGCCGCGGGCTGTGGGCGAGCTTCCCGCAGATCGGGCCGGCCGTCGGATTTCTGCTGGCCAACGGGGTGATGCTGGCGCTGTCCGCCGGGCTGAGCGACGCCCAGTTCCGGGAGTGGGGCTGGCGGGTACCGTTCTGGGCGGCCGGTCTGCTCGCGGTGGGCGGACTGCTGCTGCGCAGCTCTCTGGCGGAGACGCCGCAGTTCGAGCAGATCACCGAACGGGCGCGGCTGCCGCTGGCCGAGGTGCTGCGCGGCCACTGGCGGCTGGTGCTGCTGACCGCCGGGGCGCTCTCGGTCGGCTACGCCGTCTTCTACGCGGTCTCCACCTGGGCGCTGGCATACGGCACGGAGAAGCTCGGGGTGAGCCGTACGGCGATGCTCCTCTGCATCATGGCGGCCGTGGCCGTGAAGGGTGCGGCGACGCCGTTCCTGGCGATGCTCGGTGACCGCTACGGGCGGCGGCCGCTGTGCCTCATCGGGTGCGCTGCCATCGCGCTGTGGATGTTCCCGATGGCCGCGCTGTTGCAGACCGCCGAGCCGGTGCTGATGTTCGCCGGGTTCCTCGGCGCGCTGTTGGCCTTCATCACCATGTTCGCCGTGGTCGCGGCATATCTGCCGGAGCTGTACGAGCCGAGGGTGCGGTGTACCGGCGCGGCGGTCGGCTACAACCTGGCGGGCGTGCTGGGCGGCGCGCTGACGCCGATCGTGGCCACGGCGCTGGCGGGCGGGAGCGGCCCGCCGTGGGGTGTGGCCGCGTATCTGACCGGGATGGCCCTGCTCAGCCTCGGGTGCTTCGCGCTGCTGCCGGAGACTTTGCCGGCGCGGACGACGGACGCGCAGCCCGCGGAGGCACGGGCGACGGCCTGACGCGCCCGGGACGTCAGCCGTCAGCCGTTCGCTGTTCGCTGTTCGCTGTTCGCGTGCCACGCAGACACCGGCCGGGTTGCTGGGCAACCCGGCCGGTGCGGCGCGCCGCATGTCGCGCGGGTGAGGCGTCGAAGGCCGGACGGTCAGACCTCGATGCCTTCCTTCTGCGTCGGCTCGACGGCCCCGCCGGCTTCCGCGGCTTCCCGCCGCTCCTGCCTCCTGGAGGCGATGAGGCTGGTGATCGTGGTGACGATCAGGACGCCGCAGATGACCGCCAGCGAGAACGGGATGGAGATCTCGGGGACATGGAGCCCGGACTCGTGCATCGCGTGCAGCACGAGCTTGACGCCGATGAAGCCGAGGATCACCGACAGCCCGTAGCTGAGGTGGACCAGCTTCTTGAGGAGCCCGCCGATCAGGAAGTACAGCTGGCGCAGACCCATCAGCGCGAAGGCGTTGGCCGTGAAGACGATGTACGGGTCCTGGGTCAGGCCGAAGATCGCGGGGATGGAGTCCAGCGCGAACAGCACATCGGTGGTGCCGATGGCGAGCATCACGACCATCAACGGGGTCAGCACACGCTTGCCGTTGACGCGGATGAAGAGCTTCGTGCCGTGGTAGCGGTCGGCGACGCCGAACTTCTTCTCGATGGACTTGAGGAGCCGGTTCTCCTCGAACTCGTCCTCCTCCTCGTCGGAGCGCGCCTCCTGGATGAGCTTCCAGGCGGTGTAGATCAGGAACGCGCCGAAGATGTAGAAGACCCACGAGAAGCTGGCGATGATCGCGGCGCCGGCGGCGATGAAGATGGCCCGCAGGACCAGGGCGATCAGCACACCCACGAGCAGCACCCGCTGCTGGAGGTGGGACGGCACCGAGAACTTCGCCATGATCAGGACGAAGACGAAGAGATTGTCGACACTGAGCGACTTCTCGGTGATGAAGCCCGCGAAGAACTCGCCGGAGGCCTGGCTCTCACCGGCCAGCAACAGGCCGAGGCCGAAGAGTGCGGCGAGGACGATCCAGACGACCGTCCAGATTCCGGCTTCCTTGACCGACACGTCATGCGGCTTGCGCCCGATGAAGAAGTCGACCGCGATCAGGGCGGACAGACCAAGAATGGTCAGCGCCCACAGGGTCCACGAAACGTCCACTGCGCCTCCGGCGTCGTACGGCTACTGATCAGCGTCGTCGCTGCCGGAGGTCTCTTCCACCCGGGCGGCCTGGTGCCGCACCACGGGCCGGCGCCCCGGGACTGGTCTATGTCTGTCCGTCCGTACTGACGGGCACGCCGCACATGGGGAGTACTCCCCTCCGCGCAAAGAACAGTACAGGAAAGACCAAAGGAAGGTAAAGGCAGGGGTAATGAAGTCGTCAAGTCAGCAGTTCAGGGCCTCACGAGGAATCAGCGTCGCCAGGTGCGGCGCGCTTCGGCGACCTGGGCCAGCACCTGCTGGAGAACCGCGCTGCCCGGGGGGATCTCGGGCGGCTCGTACGTCCAGGAGTGCTGCACCCACGGGTCGGCGAGGTGGTCGTCCGGAACGGGAGTGATCCGCAGGAGCGACCGCCACAGCGGGTCGAGCACCGGTCCGTAGGCGCTCGCGTCCTCGCGGTCCGCGACCATCAGCAGATGGACGCCGACGGCCGGCCCTTCGTCGGCGAGATAGCGCAGCTGGGTGACCGCCCGGTCGTCGAAGCCGTGCGGGAAGTCATTGACGATCAGCAGCTGCTCGGAGGTGTCCAGATCGGGCGGCAGGGCGTCGGCCGCTCCGCCGCGCACTGCCATCTGCACGAGGTCGACGCGCTGGGTGAGCTTCGCGAGTACGGCGGAGACGCCCTGGGCGCCCACGGCCGGCGGCTCGTCCAGGACACCGGAGCGCGCCAGCGGGGCGAGCGAGGCCGCCGCGGAGCCCGCCGGGTCGATGACGTGCACCGTGAACTCGCCGGCCGGATAGACCGCGAGCAGCCGGGCGGCATGCGCGACCGCGGTGTCCATGGCGAGCCTGCGCAGCTGCGCCTCGTCCATCAGGGACGCGGCTTCGGACGCAGCGCGGCCGCTGTCCACCCACAGACCGCGCTCCAGCGGCAGCCGGATCAGCATCGGGATGCGGAGCTCCGGGCGCTCGGGCAGATGGAGATCGCCGAGGCGCAGGGCCATCGGGATCTCCATGGGGACGCGGTAGCCGTGCCAGACGGGGTTGTCCCAGCGGGCGAACGCGGGCGGCAGAGCGGGTTCGACGACCTCGGACTCGGCGATCAGCTGGGCCAGATCGCGGTCGAGGACCTCCCGGGCCCGCTCGGTCAGCTGGTCGTGCTTGGCGCGGGCCGCCTCGCGAGCGGGGTCCCCCGCTCCGCCGATCCGGCTGCGCGGGTCGGACAGGGCCCGGTCGAGCTCCTGGTCGAGCCGGGACTCCGCGAAGTCGACCGCACTGCGGTACGCCGCCGTCGTACGGGCGAGGTCCTCGAACATGCCCCACACCTGGTTGTACAGCCGCTCCTCCATGGACCAGCCGGTGGCATCACCGGCGACCGGCGTGGGCGGGCGGCCTGCCTCGGCGGGCGGTGCGGCCGGGGGCGGCGGAGGCGGCGCGACGGACTGGCGGCGCGGGTGCGAGTAGTTGATGGGGCCGTCGGCGGCCTGGCCCTGGCCCTGTCCGTGTCCGGGGGAATGGGGAGTCCCGTCGGCGGGCGTGTCGGCCGGGCCGTGGCCCTGGGCCGGCGTGTTCGGGGACTGCGTACTCGGGGACTGCGCAGGCGAACCGGAACCGTGTCCGGGGCCGGGTCCCGAGTCGCCGCCTGTGCCGTTCGCTGCCGCCGGGGCGCCGTGGCGCACCTCGGTGGTGCGGGGCGGCGGTGTCCCGACCGTACGGGCGAGGCCGGGCGCGACGGCCTCCTGAATGGCGGCGGCGAGCTCGCCCGCGCGGTCGAGGCCCTGGTCGGCGAGGAGTTCGGCGAGGCCGCCCGCGTACCCCTGGCCGACGGCGCGGACCTTCCACACGCCCTGGCGGCGGTAGAGCTCCAGGGCGACGACGGCGGATTCGGTGTCCAGACCGGTGATGGTGTAGCTGGCGATCTCGGTGCCGTCGGGGCCGGTGACGGCGACGAACGGGGCGGCGACGGCGCCGAAACGGACCGGGGCGGCCGGCCCGATGGGCAGCGCGAGCAGGAGCGTCAGCCGGTGCACGGCGGCAGGCACGGCGTCCAGGTCCACGGTGAGCCGGTGGTCGGCGGTGGCCTGCCGGGAGACCTCGACCCCGGGGAGGGCCGGCTGGGCGGGGTGGGCGACCCATTCGATGCCCGGCACCCGGCCGTCCTCGTCCCCGAGGGCGGCGCCGGCCACGACGGGCTTGCCGGCCGACACCCGGATCTCCAGTCGGGTGTGGGGCAAGGGATGGTTCTGCCCCCGGACCAGCTCGGCCGTCATTGCCTCTGTCCCCTCGGTGGTAAGCGGTGCAGCTCCCGGCGGCCTGGTTGCCTCCGGGAGCTGCTCGTCGGGTGAAAACGGTGCCTTGTGCCTACAGATGCGGCAGGATCGACGGCATCAGGTCCTGGAACGTACGCCCGTTGGCCGGGTTGCCCAGGGCGGTCATCTGCCATCCGGACCCGACGCGGTGCACCTTCGCCATGATCTGGGCGGTGTACTGGCCGCCGCCGTCCAGCGTGTAGCGCGCGAGCTCCTGGCCGTTGGTCTCGTCGACGATGCGGCAGAACGCGTTCTGCACTTCCTGGAACGTCTGGCCCGTGAACGAGTTCACCGTGAAGACGATCTGGTCGATGTGGACCGGCACTCGCTGCAGGTCGACGAGGATCGCCTCGTCGTCGCCGCCCTGACCGGCGCCGCCGACGAGGTTGTCACCGGTGTGACGGACCGAGCCGTCGTCGCTCACGAGGTGCCGGAAGAAGACCACGTCCACCGGCTGCTTGTCGGCGAAGAGCACCGCCGAGGCGTCCAGGTCGACCTCCCGGGTGCGCGAGCCGAACAGGCCACGCCGCGGTGCGGCCTGCCAGCCGAGGCCCATCCGCACCGCGGTGAGGGTGCCGCCGCCCTGCTTCTCCAGGCTGATGGCCTGTCCCTTGGTCAGATTGACGCCGGGACCCCCGGGCGTACCGCCCTTGGATACGTCCACCACGCGCTGTCCCCTCTCCATGGTTCCCCCGCAACCGTCCATGTGTGCGGTTGCCCTGCACCCTACGCAGTCGGGCCGACAGCGCAGGAGACTTGGTCTGTTTTTGTGTCGGTGTTGAAACACACATGCCGGTCCCGACCGCGCCGGATGTGTCAGGCGAGCCCGGCCTCCTTCATCTGCCGCAGCTCCTTCTTGAGTTCGCTCACCTCGTCGCGCAGCCGCGCGGCCACCTCGAACTGCAGCTCCGCCGCAGCGGCACGCATCCGGTCCGTCATCTCCTCGATGATCCCGGCGAGTTCGGCGGCGGGACGGTCGCTGGTGATCTCGCCCTTCCTGGCTGCGGCGGCCGCCTTGCCGCCCTTGGCCGGCTTGGCCCCCTTGACGCCGTGCGCGGCCAGCGACGGCACCGGCGCCTTGGCACCCTTGCCGTCCTTCCCCTGGCGGTAGCCACTGCCGAGCAGCTGCTCGGTGTCGACCTCCTCGCGGGCGATGGTGGCCACGATGTCGTTGATCTTCTTACGGAGCGGCTGCGGATCGATGCCGTTCGCCTTGTTGTACGCGACCTGCTTCTCGCGGCGGCGGTTGGTCTCGTCGATCGCCTGCGCCATCGCCGGGGTGATGGTGTCGGCGTACATGTGGACCTGACCGGAGACGTTGCGCGCCGCGCGGCCGATGGTCTGGATGAGCGAGGTGCCGGAGCGCAGGAAGCCCTGTTTGTCCGCGTCGAGGATGGCGACGAGGGACACCTCGGGGAGGTCGAGGCCCTCACGGAGCAGGTTGATGCCGACGAGGACGTCGTACTCACCGGAGCGCAGCTCGCGCAGCAGCTCGACGCGGCGGAGCGTGTCGACGTCGCTGTGGAGGTAGCGGACCTGGATGCCCAGCTCCAGGAAGTAGTCGGTGAGGTCTTCCGCCATCTTCTTGGTGAGCGTCGTGACCAGGACGCGCTCGTCCTTCTCGGTCCGCTTGCGGATCTCGTGCACCAGGTCGTCGATCTGGCCCTCGGTGGGCTTGACGACGACTTCCGGGTCGACAAGGCCGGTGGGGCGGATGATCTGCTCGACGAAGCCGTCGGAGCGGGAGAGTTCGTACGTGCCGGGGGTGGCGGAGAGGTAGACGGTCTGGCCGATCCGCTGCTGGAACTCCTCCCACTTCAGCGGCCTGTTGTCGAGTGCGGAAGGCAGCCGGAAGCCGTGCTCGACGAGGGTGCGCTTGCGCGAGGCGTCACCCTCGTACATCGCGCCGATCTGCGGGACCGTCACATGCGACTCGTCGATGACGAGGAGGAAGTCCTCGGGGAAGTAGTCGAGGAGGGTGTTGGGAGCGGTGCCGGGGGCGCGGTCGTCGAAGTGCATCGAATAGTTCTCGACGCCGGAACAGGAGCCGATCTGGCGGAGCATCTCGATGTCGTAGGTCGTGCGCATGCGCAGCCGCTGGGACTCCAGCAGCTTGCCCTGCTTCTCCAGCTCGGCGAGGCGCTCCTCGAGCTCCCGCTCGATTCCGTTGATCGCCTTCTCCATGCGCTCCGGGCCGGCGACGTAGTGGCTGGCGGGGAAGACGTACAGCTCCTGGTCGTCGCTGATGACCTCGCCGGTGAGCGGGTGGAGCGTGGAGAGTGCCTCGATCTCGTCGCCGAACATCTCGATCCGCACGGCCAGCTCCTCGTAGACCGGGAAGATCTCGATGGTGTCGCCGCGCACCCGGAAGGTGCCCCGGGTGAACGCCAGATCGTTGCGCGTGTACTGGATGTCGACGAAGCGGCGCAGCAGCTGGTCGCGGTCGATCTCCTCGCCGACCTTCAGCGGCACCATGCGGTCCACGTACTCCTGCGGCGTGCCCAGACCGTAGATGCACGAGACGGAGGCGACCACGACGACGTCCCGGCGGGTCAGCAGTGAGTTCGTCGCCGAGTGGCGCAGCCGCTCGACCTCCTCGTTGATCGAGGAGTCCTTCTCGATGTACGTGTCCGACTGCGGGACGTACGCCTCGGGCTGGTAGTAGTCGTAGTACGAGACGAAGTACTCCACCGCGTTGTTCGGCAGGAGCTCGCGGAACTCGTTCGCCAGCTGGGCGGCCAGGGTCTTGTTCGGCGCCATCACGAGGGTGGGGCGCTGGAGCTTCTCGATCATCCAGGCCGTGGTCGCCGACTTGCCGGTGCCGGTCGCACCGAGCAGAACGACATCCTTCTCACCTGCGCGGATGCGCTGGTCGAGCTCGGCGATGGCCGTGGGCTGGTCACCGCTGGGCTGGTAGGGGCTGACGACCTCGAAGGGCGCCATCGAGCGTTCGATCTGGGAAACGGGCCGCATGGAACCACCGTACGACCCACCACTGACAGCCGGGCGGGATCGGGGGGACGTACCCGGCTCGGTGACGTGCCGGGTACGGGGCTGCCCGGACCGGTCTCGGGCGGCCCCACCGGCACCGCACCGGCACCGCACCGGCAGCGCACCGGTGCTCGGACCGCACTCGGGCTGCTCGGACCGGTTCCGGGTACTCGGACCGGGTTCCGGGTGCTCGACCGGCTCCCGGGACGTCAGCGCTGGCGGGAGCGCTGGGAGGAGCGGCGGGACGACCGGGAGGGCGCCGACCAGTTCGCCGGCTCCCCGTACGACGGCAGACGCCGCTGTCCGGGCACCCCCACGCCTGCCGTGCGGCCCCGGAGCGCGCGGCCCCGGGGCAGGGGCCGCTGCCCCGCCGGTTCGCCCATGACCAGCAGCGGGTCGAACATGACGACGATCCCGGCGAGGACCAGGAACACCGCGGGGCCCACCAGCATCGGGGCGATGAGCGTTGCGGGAGAGTCGCCGTCAGCGTCCATCTGCACGGCGCCGTGCAGATGGACGCTGACGGCGGCCATACCGGTGTAGTGCATTCCGCTGACCGCGATGCCCATCACCAGGCTGGCGCCGAGGCTCGGCAGGAATCCGTGGATGGACACGGCGGCCCAGAGCGCGGCGGTGGCCGCCACGACGGCGATCACGACGGACAGGGCGACGGTCGGGGTGTCGTAGTCGAGCCGCCCCTGGAGCCGCATCCCGGCCATGCCCAGGTAGTGCATGGAGGCGATGCCGAGGCCGGTGATGGTGCCGCCGGTGACCAGAGCCATCGCGGTCGCGCCGCGGTAGCCCACGATGAAGATCCCGATGCCGGTCATGACGACGGCGACGCCGAGGCTGGCGAACGTGGTCGGCCGGTCGTAGCTGATGGGGGCCTCGGCCACGGCGAAGCCCATCATGGCGACGAAGTGCATGGTCCAGATTCCGGATCCTATGGAGGTGGCGCCGAGCGCCAGCCAGCCGGGCTTGAGGGATCCGCCGTCGCGCACCGATCGCGTGGTGCAGCGCAGCCCCAGCGCTCCGCCGAGGCAGGCCATGAGGTACGCGACCACAGGCGTGACGAGGCCGTAACTGAATCCGTCGACTGTGCCCTGCATTCCTCTATGCCCTTCGCCCCTTGTGTCGCGGGTGCCTCCATGTGCCCCCGTCGAGGAAGCCCTGCCCGGGGGCGAGAGTATGGCGAGCGGGTCGTCAAGCAAACATCGGGGCCGAGATTAATCCGCGAGGGAACGGTGGAGCGACCGTCTCAGGAGGGCGGTTCCGTTCACGTTGTGGCCATCCTGCGCCCGTCGGTGGATTTCCACAGGCCGCGGCCGCTGTCGGTGGGCAGCCGTACGGTGGTTCGCATGAACAGCTTCGACTGGACCGTCGTGGAATCGGACATCGGGCCGCTGCTGCTCGCCGTCACCGGGGAGGGGCTGGTGAGCGTGGTGTTCCACGCCGACGAGGCGGTTCGGGACAGGGCACTCGGGCAGCTGGCCGCCCGGCTCGGCGCCGAGCCGGGCGAGGAGGCGCCGGACTCGGCCCGGCTGGCCGAGCCGATACGACAGCTCGCGGAGTATTTCGCGGGGCGTCGCCGGGAGTTCGCGCTGTCACTGGACTGGTCGCTGACCTCCGGCTTCAACCGCCAGGTGCTGCGCGAGCTGGCGGACGGCGTTCCGTACGGGACGGTGGTGGGGTACGGCGACCTGGCCGACCGGGTGGGCCAGCCCGGTGCCGCGCAGGCGGTGGGGGCGGCGATGGGTTCGAATCCCCTGCCGGTCGTGGTGCCGTGCCACCGGGTCGTGGAGAGCGACGGGGGCCTGGGCGGTTTCGGGGGCGGTCCTGAGACGAAGCGGCAGCTGCTGGCGCTGGAGGGGGTCCTGCCACAGCCGCTGTTCTGAGGCGGACCCGACGGGAGTGGTGCGGCGGCGGGTGAGCGGTCGCGGCGGAGGGAGCAGTCCGGCGGCGGGGGATCGGTCACGGCCGGCGGAAGCGGTCGTGCCGCCCGTTCCCTGCGCACCGGGCGGTTCCCTACCGATGGGTGTAACTGGCACACTTCGGCGGTGACCAGTACATCCTCTGACGCGTCCATAGTCTCCGGCACCGTCGATCTGCCCGCGCTGCGGCGACGGACGGCGCCCGTACTGATCGTCAGCCAGATCCTCGGGGGGCTCGGCGTCGGGTCCGGTATCGCGCTGGCCGCCGTGCTCGCGCAGGAGGTCAGCGGGACGGAGTCGCTGTCGGGGCTCGCCCCGACAGCCACGGTCGCCGGGACCGCGCTGCTGTCAATGCCGCTGGCTGCCCTGATGACCGCACGCGGACGGCGTCCGGGGCTCGTCCTGGCGTATCTGATCGGGGCGGTCGGCGCGGGCGTGGTGGTGCTCGCCGCGGTGCTCGGAAACTTTCCGCTGCTCCTGGTGGGCATGGCCGCCTTCGGGGCGGGCTCCTCGGCGAACCTGCAGGCGCGGTTCGCGGCCGCGGATCTGGCCGAGCCGGACCGGCGGGCCCGGGCCATCTCCACGGTGGTCTGGGCGACCACGATCGGCGCGGTGCTCGGGCCCAACATCGCCGCACCCGCGGGGCGGAGCGTGTCCGGCCTCGGCATACCGGAGGCGGCGGGGCCGTTTCTCTGGGCGGCGGGGGTGTTCCTGATCTCGGCGCTGGTCGTGGCCGTACTGCTGCGACCCGATCCGCTGCTGACCGCGCGGGCACTGGCGCCGGCCGGGGAGGGCGGGCAGGAGGAGCGTTCGCTACGTGCGGGGGTGCGGGCGATCCGGAAGTCGTCGAGGGCGCGGCTCGCGCTCGTCACGGTCGCGGTCTCGCACACCGCGATGGTGTCGATCATGTCGATGACCCCGGTCGCACTCAGCCACCACGGGGCCGGGATAGAACTGATCGGCCTCGTCATCAGCGGTCACATCGCGGGCATGTACGCGTTCTCGCCGGTGATGGGCTGGCTGTCCGACCGCCTGGGAAGGCTTTCGGTGATCGGTCTCGCCGTGGGTCTGCTGTCGTGTGCCGCGCTGCTGGCCGGAACGGCGGGGGCGAGTCATGGCCGTACCGCGGCGGGCCTCTTCCTGCTCGGACTCGGCTGGTCCGCGGGCCTCGTCTCGGGCTCCGCCCTCCTCACCGACTCCGTACCGGCTCCCACGCGCGCCGCGGTCCAAGGCCTCTCGGACCTGACCATGAACGCGACGGCGGGCATCGGAGGCGTCGCGGCGGGCGTCATCGTGTCCAAGGCGAGCTACGGCTGGCTCAACCTCATCGGCGCGTGCCTGCTGCTCCCGCTGGCGGCCCTGACCGCCCGCCGCGCACTCGCCCGGCCGCGGCCCGCGGTCAGGGGCGACGCGAGCGGATGAGAACGGCGTCCCCGTGCGACCTGGGACGCCCGGTACGTGCAGCCGGCCGTCACAGGCTGATGTGGTACGCCTTGCGCAGGGTCTCGTGCACCGTCCAGGTCGTACGGTCCCCTTCGCGCAGTACACACGCGTCCCCCGGCCCGACCTCCAGCGTGTCGCCGCCCTCGACCTCGATGGTGGCGCGACCGCTCACAACGACGAAGAGCTCATTGGCCTCGGTGTCGGTGACCACGCCGGGCGTGATCTGCCAGATGCCGCGCAGCTGCTTGCCGTCCTCGGACTCCCACAGCACCTTGCCGGTCACGACCGGCTCGCCGAAGACGATCTGACCAGGGTCGAGCGGTTCGACCCCCAGCTCGGCGTCCGGGATGTGCACGGCGAACGAGGGGGGAGCGGGCGTGGCGGCGGACTGATCAGAAGTGCTCATGGCGCGTCACCTTAGCGGGCGAATTTACGGATGAAAGATCTGCGGTGCCCGGCGAGCCGTCCCGATCATCATCCCTGGTCCGGGTCACGTTGGTGGAGACGTCCACACGCGGCACCTACGGCACAGCGCTTACCCGCGTCCCCACCTCGTACAGGAGCGACGACCGATGTCAGCAGTGCGCACAGGGCGTTGTCTCGCCCTCATGACCGCCGCGGGCCTCCTCTCCGCCCTGGCGGCAGCCGGCCCCACCGCGTCCGCCGAGCCCGTCACCAAGTCCGGCACCGAGTCCGACACCGGGCCGGTCGCCGTACCCGTCCCACGGCTCGGCACCGAACCCGTCCCACGGCTCGGCACCGAACCCGTCCCACGGCTCGGCACCGAACCCGTCCCACGGCTCGGCACCGAACCCGCCCTACGGCTCGGCACCGAACCCGTCCCCCTGCCCGCGCCCGGCGCGATGTACAAGGCGGCCTTCGACACCCTCCCCACGCCGCGCCTCACTCCGGACCAGCAGAAGCGCATCGCCGAGAAGGAGGCCGCGGCGGCCGGCTGGTACCGGCGTGCCCTCAACCGTTCGGCCCGGTCCGGCTACGTCCTCTCGGGCGGGAAGCACCAGTCGCAGGAGACGTCTTACTGGTGCGGACCTGCCACCCTCGTCATCACCCAGTCCGCCAAGGACGAGGTCGGCGGCCGGTCGCAGGAGAACGCGGCGGACCTTCTGGAGACCGATTCCAGCGGCACGTCCTGGTACGGCGTCGACATCGACGTGCCGGACCCGACCGGATACCCCATGGCGGACGCGCTGAACTGGCGGCTGCCCGGCGCCAACTACGTGCCCAGGTCGCTGCCGTACAGCCCGGACGGGGACGACATGGATGCCTTCGCGGAGCACGTCGTCCACGACACCGACAACGACTACGCGATCGCCGGCAACGTCTGGGAGGTGCCGGGCGGCCCGCACCTCGTCGGTCACCCGAACATCGAGATCTTCCACTGGGTGTCGATCGACGGCTACAACAGCGGAACGGGGGGCGGCCAGGTCCACTATCTCGACCCGGTGGGCGGGGTCAGTACGAGCATGATCTCGTGGGCGGACGGAGTGCCCAAGTCCGCCCGGATCTCGGCCGACACCCTCACGACGGTCATGGGCGGCCGTGGGTACGTCTGGTAGGCGCGCGCTCCCGGCCCTGCTGAGCGCGGTGGTGCTGCTCGCGGGGGGCGTGGGCTGTGCGGCCGGGCCCGCGCGCCCCCCGCAGTCGGAACCGGCGCCGACGGTGCTGAAGCCGTCGCCGTCCGCACCGTCGCCACCGACGCCGTCGGTCCTGAAGCCGTCGCCGTCCGCACCGTCGCACCCGTCGCCGTCAGAGGCCTCGCCGTCGGTGCCGGACCCTTCGGACTCGGTCGCGGTCGCCCGCGCCGCCTGCGAGACCCCGATGCCCGACAGCTGGCGCTCCGCCCTCGCCGCCGGCGAGTTCCGCGCACCGGCGGGCGAGCGGGCCGTGCTCACCGACGTGGGACCCGGCGCCCGCTGGACCGTGGTCCAGCTGTCGGGCGGCCGTACGCGCCGGGCCGCGCTCGTCGAGAGGAGCGGGGCCCCCCGCACCCTGCTCACGTTCACGGACCCCGTCGAGCATCAGCTGCTCGCGGCCGATGTCTCGGCGGACGGGCGATGGACGGCGTTCGCGGTCATGGAGGGCCGTACGCTCGACAGCCCCTGGTCGCTGTACCTGCGGGACGGAGACGGCGGTACGCGCCGGCTGGCCCGTTCCACGCTCCCCGGCCCGCTCCCGCAGCCCGTCGTACACGACGGATGGGTCTTCTGGGCGCAGGGAGCGGGCGGCGGAAGGGCCACCATCTTCACCGTCCCGGTCCGTCCGCCTGCCTCCGGCGGAGCGCCTCGCGCCCTGCACACAGGTGTCCTCGACGCCCCGTTCGCCGCGGGCGGTCTGCTGGCCTGGCGGGAGGCCGACGAGGACGGCCGTACGACGCGGCTCGCCGCCCTGTCGTTCGCCACCCTGCGCCCGGCCCCGCTCCCCGATGTCGTCGCCCGGCTGCGCAACGTGCGCTCGCCCGCCTCCGACGGCACCACGTGGGCGTGGATCGAGGGTGAGCAGGAGCCGACGCTGATGGCCTGGCGGGCGGGGCAGCCGGCACCGGTGGCACGGCTGTCCGGGCCGCCCACGGCCGAAGGCATCGACCAGCTTCGCACCAGCGGTGAACTGATCACCTGGCGTACGCCGGAGGCCGCGTACGCGCTGGATCTGCGCACGTCGGCCTACACCCGGATCACCCCGCAGTACGGCTACGCACAGGCCAGGAGCGGGGCCCTCGCCGTCGCGTACAACCGGGGCGAGGCGAAGGGGCCCGATGCGCGCTCCGTCATCCAGGTCGCGCGGGCGGACCGGCTGCCGCAGCTGGCGGCGCCGGGGAGCTGCGGGCTGTCCCGGCTGACCCCGGCTGACCCCGGCTGAGGCCGACTGAGGCCTGCTGAGGCCGGCTGATCCCGGCTGAGGGGCTGTAGGGCCCGAACCGGGTGACGTCATGGACGGCGACCTGGACGGCGACCTGGGTGACGTGCCGGGATGGCGTGCCGAGTGACGTCCTGGTGATCTCATTCCTGGAGAAACGTTTGCGCACACTGTCGCCGTGCCAGGGATGGGACATGCCCGAGACCACACTGATGCTGTCCGAAGACGTACGTGAAGCGCTCGCCGCACGGCGCCCTGTAGTCGCCCTGGAGTCGACGATCATTGCGCACGGACTGCCGCGCCCGGGCAATCTGGCCGTCGCGGAGGAGCTGGAGTCGCTGGTCAGAAGCGGGGGCGCGGTCCCCGCGACGATCGCCGTGCTCGACGGGCGGGCCCATGTCGGCCTGGACAAGAGCCAGTTGGAACGCGTCGCGACGGACCCCGGCGTACGCAAGCTCGGCCATCGCGATCTCGCTCCCGCGCTCGCGACGGGGGCGAGCGGGGCGACGACGGTGTCCGCCACGGCGTTCCTGGCGGCCCGGGCCGGTATCCGGGTGTTCGCGACCGGCGGCCTCGGCGGGGTGCACCGCGAGTGGACGGTGACCCAGGACGAGTCGGCGGATCTGCGGCTGCTGGCAACGACCAGGATCACCGTCGTGTGCGCGGGTGTGAAGTCGATCCTCGACGTCCCGGCGACGTTGCAACGTCTGGAGACCCTCGGGGTCGGCATCCTCGGGTACGGCACCGACCGCTTCCCCGGCTTCTATCTGACCTCCTCCGGGGAACGGGTCGACTGGACGGTCCGTACGCCGGAGGAGGTGGCGGACGTGATACGGGCACAGGACGCCCTGGGCGGCCCGGACTCGGCGCTGATCGTGGCTCATCCGGTGCCGGAGGACGAGCAGCTGGACCCACGGCTGCACGACCGGGTACTGGCGGAGGCGCTGGACGAGTGCCGGGAGCGTGGCATCGGCGGGCAGGCGGTCACACCGTTCCTGCTGGACCATCTGATGCGGCGTACGGAGGGTGCCTCGCTGGCGGCCAATCTGGCCGCGGTGCGCGGGAATGTGCGGCTGGCGGCGCGGATCGCGGCGGCGCTGTGATGCCTCGTGGCGGCGCGGACGGCGCTGGGGCGACCGGCCCGGAAGCGGCCGGCGTCGACGCGACCGTCCCTGCGACGGCCCGTGCTGTCACGGCCGGACCTGCCACGACTGGTCCTGCCACGGCCGGACCTGCCACGACCGGGGCGCTGCTGGTCATCGGGGACGTGGCCACGGACGTGGTGGCCCGGCACGGTTCGGCGCTCGCGCACGGCACGGACACGGCGGCCGAGATACGCACGCTGCCGGGCGGAGCAGGTGCCAACGCCGCCTGCTGGGCGGCGTACTCGGGCTGTGCGGACGTACGGCTCCTCGGCCGGGTCGGCGCCGATGCCGCGTGCTGGCACGACGTACGGCTGCGCCGGTCCGGGGTGCGCCCGATGCTGATCACGGATGACGAGGCGCCGACGGCGACGGTCGTCGCTCTCGTGGACGCGAGCGCCGAGCGCACCTTCCTCACCGACAGCGGGGCGACGCTCCGTCTCTCCCCCACGGACTGGGCGCCCGCACTGCTCGACGGGGTCGGCCGGCTCCATGTGTCCGGGTATCTCCTCTTCTCGGACTCCAGCCGGGAACTGGCCGCGCTGGCCCTCGCGGACGCGGGCGAGCGGGGCATCCCGGTGAGCGTGGATCCGGCGTCGGCGGGCTTCATCGCGGCCCTCGGCGTGGACCGCTTCCTCTCGGCGACGGCCGGAGCGGAGGTGCTGCTGCCCAACGCGGACGAGGCGCGCCTCCTCACGGGCCTCCCCGATGTCGCCGACGCCGCGGCCAAGCTGAGCCGTCATGTGCCACTGGCCGTCGTCACACTCGGCGCCGCCGGGGCGCTGGTGGCGGAGTCGGGCGCGGTGACGGCCCGGGTCCCGCCGGTCCCGGCGACGGCGGTCGACTCGACGGGCGCGGGTGACGCTTTCACCGGCGCGTTCCTCGCGGCGCTCCTGTCGGGTGCGGCCCCGGCGACCGCCTCGGCGGCGGGCTGCCTCGCGGGCGCCCACGCGGTCACCTTCCCGGGCGGCCGTCCTCCGGAGCCCACAGGGTCGGAGTCGTCCTGACCGTGTCCCGCCCCTGCGGGCCGGACCGACGCGCAGGGGCGGACCGGCGGGCGGACTCGACGACTCGAGCGCCGAAGCCCCACGGCCCGCCGCAGACCAACACACAGACCACACAGACGACACAGACGACGCAGACGACGCAGACGACGCGAGCATCGAAGCCCCGCGGCCCGGCGCGGAAGGCGCGCACTCCGAAGGCAGGCCCTACCGCCGGTCGCGGTCGGCGACGCCCCAGGGGTCGTTCCACGCCGGGTGGCGCGGGTCGTCGGCGCGGACGACGACGTCCGCCGAGTCCGTCGGGGCGACGTCGCGCTCGTACCGTTCGAAGGCGGGAAGTGTCCATGCCTCCTGCGCCCCGGTGCGGCGGCGCAGCGCGCCGTGCGACAGCCGCAGATGCAGTGTCAGGTCGAACGGGAACCAGTGGCCGAGCAGCAGCGGTCCGTGGACCACGAGGACACCGCCGGGCGGCAGTTCGTGGTGCGGGCTGCGCGTCGCGCGGTCGGTGGCCGGGTCCCACAGGTCCGGGAGCACGCGCCCCGACCCGCCCGGCTCCAGCGGCCCGAACACCTCGCGCCAGAGCGCACCCGTGTCGAACCACCCGTCGTAGTACGTGTCGGGGTCCTCGCGGCCGAACTCGTACCGCAGCGAGGCGGGCCGTAGAAACCCGCCCGTGCCGACCACCAGCACCGACCGTCCGCGCACCCGCAGCGCCTCGGCGAGCGCCCCGGCCGCGGCGCCCGTCCCGGCGGCGGGCGCGCCGTCGATGCCGATGCGGAGCCAGGGGCTGCCGTCGTCGGCCTTGGTGTCCGTGACCCGGTCGGCGACGGCCTCGGTCAGCCGTTCCCAGGTGATCGGTTCGAGTCGCACCGTTCCATCATCGCTGCTCACCGATGGACGGCGGGATACCCAGGCGGACGGCGAGGGCGGCCCACCGTCTCCGCCTCGTCGTCCCCGCCTCGTCGTCGGCGTCACGGAACACCGCCCGGCACCAGCGCTCCGGCGGTTCGCCCGGGCCCAGGGCGTGTTGTGAAAGTCCCGCCTGGCCCGCGACGCCTGGCCCGCACTCCCCTGTAGCCCTGCGGGCACGGGAGGTTCCCCCACGCTACGTTGTCGGACTCATCCACGTACGTCCAGTACGAGGATGATCTCCCCCAGAGCTGCGCCTGGGAGGTGCCCCCACCGCCTTGCGATCGCACGCACCAGACGCCGCGGGCCCCGCCCTCCGGGCGGACGGCGCTACTCTCGCAACACGCCCTAGTACGACGTCCGGCAGAATCGTCCTGATCACCGCACGAGCACCGGCATCACAGCGACCCCACACCGGCCGAGGCAGCGGTACCGCGCAGCACGGTCGCGAGGGGGCCTTCACCGCGGACGCGGATGCGCCCGTCCCGTACGCCGTCCTCGACGGTGGTACTTCCCCGGCTGAGGGCGAGACATGTGTCCGCGTCCAGTTCGAGACGTGTGACGGGTGCTGAACCTCCGACGGACGCCGGGCCGTCACCGTACACGGGTCCGGACCCGTCACCGCCGACATGTACGTGGAACTCGCCCTCGGCAACGCGGACTTCGACGATGTCCGTGACACCCGTCGCCTCCAGGCTGCGCAGCAGCGGGACGGCGAACCAGTGCGCCCGTACCGCGTCCGTGGGCCGCCGGTCGGCCAGCTCGGGGGCTCCCCAGTCGGCCAGGGCGGTGACGACGGGAAGCAAGGCCCGGCCCCGCTCGGTGAGTTCGTAGACGAAGGCGGAGGCGGGCGCGGGAAGCCGGTGCCGCGTGGCCAGGCCGTCCCGCTCCATGTCCTTGAGACGGGAGGCGAGGACGTCCGTGCTGACTCCGGGCAGATCGGCGTGCAGATCGGTGTAGCGGCGCGGCCCCGCCAGCAGCTCCCGCACGATCAGCAGGGTCCACCGGTCGCCGACGGCGTCGAGGGCGCGGGCGGCGGCGCAGTACTGGTCGTAGCTTCGGCGGCGCGGTGGACGCGCAGAACTCGGCGGAGACGACGGACGTGACGGCATACGACGCAGTCTAGACATGTTGTTGGACTTTCCAAGCTCCTCCTTGGTAAAACCAAGTAACACAACTTCTGGGGAGGCCACCGCATGGAGTTCCGGCAGTCGAGCAAGCTCAGCGAGGTCTGTTACGAGATCCGCGGCCCGGTGATCGAGCACGCGAACGCCCTGGAGGAGGCGGGACACAGCGTCCTGCGCCTCAACACCGGCAACCCCGCACTCTTCGGCTTCGAGGCGCCGGAGGAGATCGTCCAGGACATGATCCGGATGCTCCCGCAGGCCCACGGCTACACCGACTCCCGCGGCATCCTCTCCGCACGCCGCGCCGTCGCCCAGCGCTACCAGTCCCTCGGCCTCGACATCGGCGTCGACGACGTCTTTCTCGGCAACGGCGTCTCCGAGCTCGTCACCATGGCCGTCCAGGCCCTGCTGGAGGACGGCGACGAAGTCCTCATCCCGGCGCCCGACTTCCCGCTGTGGACCGCCGTGACCACCCTCTCGGGCGGAAGGCCCGTCCACTATCTGTGCGACGAGTCCGCCGACTGGTACCCGGACCTCGACGACATGGCGTCGAAGATCACCGACCGGACCAAGGCCGTCGTCATCATCAACCCCAACAACCCCACCGGCGCCGTGTATCCGCGCGAGATCGTCGAGGGCATCCTCGATCTGGCGCGCCGCCACCAGCTGATGGTCTTCGCCGACGAGATCTACGACCAGATCGTGTACGACAACGCGGTCCACCACAGCGCCGCAGCCCTGGCCCCGGATCTGGTCGTCCTCACCTTCAGCGGGCTCTCGAAGACGTACCGCGTCGCCGGCTTCCGCTCCGGCTGGCTGGTCGTCACCGGCCCCAAGCAACATGCACGCAGCTATCTGGAGGGGCTCACGATGCTCGCGTCCATGCGGCTGTGCCCCAACGCGCCCGCGCAGTACGCCATCCAGGCAGCGCTCGGCGGACGCCAGTCGATCCACGAACTCACCGCTCCGGGCGGGCGGCTGCACGAGCAGCGCGACCGCGCCTGGGAGCGGCTCAACGAGATCCCCGGCGTCTCGTGCGTGAAGCCGAAGGGCGCGCTCTACGCCTTCCCGCGCCTCGACCCCAAGGTCCACCCCATACACGACGACGAGAAGTTCGTCCTGGACCTGCTGCTGCGCGAGAAGATCCAGGTCGTCCAGGGCACCGGCTTCAACTGGCCGCGCCCGGACCACTTCCGGATCCTCACCCTCCCGTACGCCGACGACCTCGACGCCGCGATCAGCCGTATCGGCCGCTTCCTGAGCGGATACCGCCAGTAGGGGCGGTCGCACGCGCGGGCGCGCGGCGGTCCGGCGGCGGGGTCGCTCCCGTGGGTCCCGGCCGGATACACGGTCGCGGAAACGGGAGCGGGCCCGGAGGCGTAGCCGGCCCCCGGGCCCTGTTGATGCCGCTCACATTCACACGCCGGCACACTTGAGAGCCCGGGTCATTCGTCATTGCGCCGCGTCCTGCCTTTGGACCACCGCGGATCGAGCTCCGCGGGCCGGACTTGAACCGGCAATTCGACGCACCAGGGCCCGGGCCCGGTCGATCCGGCGATGAGCGGCGAATGCTGAGTCTGGAGCGAGAGTCTGAGATTCATCGCGGCCGGTTACCACCGGCCGCGCGGTTCACGACAAGCTTCAGCTTCAGCTTTGCGCTCCTCGCGCACCCCGGCCGTGGTGCACTGTGGCCGGGGAGTCCATGGCGGCTATCCGAAGAGATAGCCGAATACGGCGTCACCCACCCTCTGGTCGGTGACCTCCGCGCCGTTCGCCTCCTCGCGGGCGAACTTCACCGCCTGCTGGAGCTTCTCCACCCGGTCCAGCAGTTCGTTGACGCGGCGGGCGGGCAGTGCCCCGGAGAACTTCACGGTGGTCCAGTAGCCGACCGGGATGTCCTCGTAGTACACCTCCACCTGCGCCGGGTGCTTCTCGGTGGCCTCCGCCTTCACGTGGTTGCGGGGCACCTTCTTCGTACGCACCGTCTTGACCGGCTCGGTCTTCCATGAGTCCGTGGACGGGTCCTGCGACCAGGACTCGGCGGCGTCCAGCACCGGCAGCTTGCGCACAAAGGCGTTGAGGTCCGTGAGCTGCTTCTCCAGGAAGAGGAGATACGCGACGGGCACCTCGCTCACCAGCACCCGCCCGTCGACGGTGATGTCGGCGCGCGCCGTGCAGTTCGCCCAGTCCTTGGTGGCGGTCACATCGAACAGCCGGGTCAGCGTCTTGGCGGTGTCGCGCAGCACGTCCTCGGCCTTGACCTGCACCAGGGTCGACTCGGGCGGCAGCTGCTCGCCCTCCTCGTCCTTCGGCTGGTACGTCCGGGCGATTCCGGCCAGCAGGGCGGGCTTCTGGAGACCGTGATGAGCTGCTGTGAGGTCCTGATGCGCCTTGGACTTGACGCCCTTCTCGACTGCGATGATCTGATTGAGTTTCGCCACGTCCACGAAGCTAGCAAGACCAACATCCGGTCTTCGAACGAATATTGGACGGTCAGGCCGTGGCCGCACGGGAGGGGGCGGGGCCGGTGGAACCTTTGGTGGTCATCGAGCCGCTGAAGCGGCGGCACTGCGCCGAGTGCCGGCGGGGGCCGCTGGAGCGGCTCATGATGGAGTTCAACGCACCGCGCTGTCTGGACTGCGCGGACCTCGGGCACCTGGTCTTCCTGCCCCGCGGGAACGCGGCGCTGACCCGGCGGGCCCGCGAGGCGAGTTCCCTCTGGGCCGTCGTCGTACGGCACAACAAGAGCCGTACGCGGTACGAGCGGCAGGGCCTGCTGGTCGAGGAAGCGGCCCTTGCGCTGGCGGAGGCGGCGTGCCTGGCCGACGCGGACGTACGGGCCCGCCGCCGGGCGCGCGACGCGGCGCGGCGGGCTTCGGAGGACGTCCGCTTCACCGCCACGCTCACCGCGGAGATCCTGCGGCTCTTCCCGTCCTGTCCGCTCGACCGTGCCCTGGACATCGCGGCGCACACCTCCGTGCGGGGCAGCGGACGCGTGGGCCGCACCGCGGCCGGCCGCGCCCTGGACGAGGGCGCGGTCACGGCGGCGGTGCGGGCGTCCGTCCGCCACCTGGACACGCCGTACGACGCGCTGCTCATGCAGGGTGTGCCCCGGCACGAGGCCCGCAGGCGCGTCGCACCGGTCATCGAGGCGACGCTCACGGCATGGCGGGTCCGGACGTCGTAGGCCGGCCGTCACGCGGCCACCAGGGAGTGTCCGGCTGTCGGAGGCTCGGAGGCGGCCTGATCCAAACGACGGCCCCAGGCCCTGTCCGGGCGATCTTGTCGGGCCCGCGACGCCGGCTACGGTACCTCGCTGCGTTGTCGGAGTCGCCCAAGTACGTCCAGTACGAGGGCGATCTCCCCCAGC